>DAIQNC010000040.1:0-12546 GCA_036788655.1 Ktedonobacteraceae bacterium | reverse complement strand
GACACATCTATAAAGCGACGGCGAGAAAAGCAGCGAAACCAGTACAATGATCGAATTTGATTCATACAAAGGACGTGAATTGTATGCCAGTCCAGACACCACTCGAACTTCTTTCATCCGGAAAAACACACTGGGACTCATGGCGACGTGAATACGCTGATGTACAGGCTTTTGAGCCTGATTTACATAACGCGGACTTACACGATGCCGATCTTCAGAATGCTGATTTGCATGAAGCCGATCTCACTGAAGCTAATCTTCAAGGAGCGAATTTACAGGGTGCAGACCTGCATGGGGCTGATCTACGTCATACCGATCTCAGTAGTGCTAACCTGAGCAATGCTAATCTTGCGAAGGCACGCCTTCATGGGGCTAATTTACGCAATGCGAAACTCAATCACGCCAACTTGAAAGGTGCTGACCTCAGTAATAGCGACTTACGTGGGACAGACATGGATGGAGCCATCATCGACAAAGTGCGCTTCGATGGTGCAAAGCTCAACGCACATGAGGCAATAGGATAATGCAAGATCGCTACTATGTTCAAACGCTCACCACACACATTTTTTTAATTCGTGAGCGTGTGTCAGCAGACAAAGAGCCTGGCCCTGATGATCGCCTTGTCAAATCGTTCGATTTTCATCAAGACGCTGTTCTCTATGCTAATAATGTCAATGAAGAGCAAAGAAAACTTGACGACCATTACGGTCACTGGATACAATCCGCCATCTAAGAAAGGTGTGTAGTAGATGATAACAAATGCCGATGGAACCTACTTTCAGGAAAATGATATTGTACGAATCAAACGTACAGGAGAAGTAGGCAGAGTCAATGCAACTGATGGAGGAGTCGTTTACGTCCTTATGAATCGAACTGATGAGACAAAGGTTTTTTCTGCTTACGTTGATGAGGACGCACTCATAGAACTTGTCCCCGAAACCGATGCAATCAGTCTCTCTTCACATCCTTCCACACCTCACCTCCGATAAGGTTCAACGTATCACACGGCTTTTGCTGTTTGAGCGAATTCCTTCATTCAAGCATAGTGAGCTATACCTTGAGACAATCTACAAGAAAACGTTGTATAGATTGTCTCATTTACATTACTTCTATTGAAAACACAACCGTATACTTTACAGCAAGATGGGCTGTTCATGTGTAAATGCGATACTTCGATGACGGTAAAGTAGTAGACGTATCTGAGGTACTCTTTCCTTGTTCTCAGTGAACATGGCCGCTTGAACGCTTCTTCTCAGGGAGGATTCCCTGAGATAATTCGCGAAAAAGTACCTCATCGAATCCCAACAGGTACATACTAGAAAACATAAAAATACACAAAAAGCGAAACTTGTTGGAAGAACAAGACGTGTTACTTCTGATGCCGCGAACGGTTCTCAGTATGTGATTCGCACCTCATCATGAGAAATAGGACCCCTATGAATGCTCCTTTCTCAACTCGTCTGCCGTCATAGTATGTGAGTGCCATCGGTCATGCTTGTTCTTACGATAGCGCCACGTTCTAACGCGTCAGAGCCTAGCGTCACCAGCAATAGTGCTTCCTGGTTGTTCCCCTTGAGGGAGAAGCCAGGGGTGACTCTCACATCGAACACGATCTTATGCGTTCGTTTTTTTCGTCGTCTTGTTTTCCTTGAAAGAATATAAAGAGAGTACTCAGATTCCCCTCGATTGAGGTGGAGGCTGCGGTGTGGAGGTTTTCTTGAACGATACTCCTTGGTACAAGGTAGCGGTCCTTGTCGTTGTTATTGGTCCTTTAGTGGCAACTGGGTATGCCATCACGTTGCTGTGGCAACGAGCCGTTCACTCAGGTGATCTCGCTCTGCTGCTGAGCATGTATGCTCTCACGGCGATGGGCGTGACGATAGGCTTTCACCGCATGCTGACGCATCGCAGTTTCCGTCCCCATCCCGTCGTCAAGTTTCTGCTGCTGGTGCTTGGTTCCATGTCCTTAGAAGGCCCTGCTGTACAGTGGGCCGCAACGCATACTAAACATCATGCCCAGGCAGACCGTGAAGGCGATCCCCATAGCCCGGTGGAAGGGTTCTTCCACGCCCATATCGGGTGGATGTTCAAAGATCGGGAAGCCGACCCTACGGTCTACGCTCGTCACTTGCTCTCCGATCCCATCGTGATGTTCGTCAGTCGCACGTTCTTCGTGTGGGTAGGGCTTTCGCTTCTGATCCCCTTTTTGTTAGGGGGATGGCCCGGCCTCCTCTGGGGTGGATTGGTCCGTCTTTGCCTTACCCATCATGTCACATGGAGTGTCAACTCAGTGTGTCACACCTTTGGGAAACGGGAATTTGAGACCGCGGACCGCAGTCGCAACGAATGGCTCGTTGGTCTGCTCGCTTTCGGGGAAGGCTGGCATAACAATCATCATGCCTTCCCACGTTCTGCCTTTCACGGAATGCATTGGTGGCAGGTTGACCTCTCCAGCTATATCATCTGGACCCTGGAGCGTGTGGGGCTGGTCAAAGAGGTCTATCGCGTCACGCCAGCCATGCTCGCCCGCCGTTCTGCGGCAAGCGTCGAGACCAACAGGCAAGCAGCAACACCTGGTGGCCCCTTGCAGCGTTCTGCATAGGATGGCCCTGCGGCTGATACGACGAAGCAAACCACTCGCCCGGCAATAGCCGGTACGAGAGAAAGTATGACTCCTCTCTCGCGCTCAAGCGCATAAAAAGGAAAAAACACAGGAAAGCGACAGTGTGCCGCACGCCTAAGGAAGGAATACGCTATGTCTTCATCCATTCATTCACTTACCGTTCCTCGCTCCGAGCCGAGTGCGACGAAGTGGGCACGACGACGCGACATTCCCATTGCGATTCTCGCGTGGACAGCACTGGTGCTTGTCATCCTCTGGGGTGCTGGACACATTGTGCATACCATCTTGCTTCTGGTCGTAGCAGCTCTGCTTGCCTATGCCCTTGCACCAGGCGTCAGGGTGCTGCAACGCGTCATGCCGCGCTTCCTGGCAATTCTGATTATGTACTTGTTAGTGCTTGGAGCGGTCAGCTTTCTGCTCTACGTGATCATCACGACGGCGATAGCGCAGGTTGGCTCGCTCACCATCGCGGTCCAGAAGTTACTCACTCCCGGTAGTGCAGGGCAACTTTCTCCTTTAGAGCAAGCGTTGCGTTCTCTTGGCATTTCGTCTGAGCAGATGGCGTCGTTTCGCACGCAACTCACTGGCAGTCTGGAAGGAGTTGCGGGGAGTGCCGTCCCATTTCTGACCGGGGTGTTTGATATCGTGTTAGATGTTGTCCTGGTGGCGGTTCTGAGTATCTACCTGCTTATTGATGGCTCCCGTGTGTCCACCTGGCTCCGCCACAACCTCCCGCAGTCTACACAAGCGGGTTTTGTCGTCGATACGGTACAGCGCATCGTGGGTGGCTACATTCGGGGACAGTTCCTTCTCGCGGTCCTGGTGGGAGTTCTTGTCGGCGGTGGCATGTTCGTGTTCCATGTCCCGTATGCGGTCTTGCTGGGTGTCTTGGCCTTTGTGCTGGAGTTCATTCCTGTACTGGGAACGTTGATCTCTGGGGCTATCTGCGTGCTGATCGCGTTCACACAAGGATGGTTGATCGCTGTACTCGTGCTGGTTTACTTTGTAGTAATGCATGTGCTTGAGGGAGATGTGATTGGACCACGTCTCGTAGGCAAAGCTGTGGGATTGCATCCCGTCGTCTCACTTGCGGCCTTGATTGCTGGCTCGGAGCTCTTCGGTATCTGGGGCGCACTGTTCGCCTCACCTGTTGCAGGTGTACTTCAAGCCCTGATCATTGCGCTGTGGATCAATTGGCGTCTCACACGCCCTGAGCAGTTTGAGCAAGTGAAGCAACAGGTCGCAGATGATCACAAGTGAGCGATGATGGGAAACACGGTTCAGCGCGATCTCGACCGTGTTGCTCAGCAGACGGGGACACCTGTTTCCTCCCCTCCATCCAGCACAAGTGCGCCTGGCCGGTCGAACCGTCCAAACCAAACGAGGAAATCATCCTTGGCGTTTTGCTCATAGAGCGGACGCACTCCGCTCGCAGTCGGAGTGGTTGCCTGATGTTGAAGATCATGGGATCGTTTCCTCAACGGTGGAGCGCGATCTTGCTGCCGCACAACGGGTGATGCGTGATCTGGAAGCCACAGGGCTTCCAATGAGGCAGGTGACGGATGTCCTGGAACAGGAGGGTGTTACGACCTTCAAAACCGCCTTTGAGGACATCCTACAACGCCTCGATGAGAAGCGGCAGGCCTTGGCGAGAGAGCAGGCTGCTCAGGGGAATAGGGCGGCTGCACGTGCCGGGGGTAGCGAGGGACATTCGGCAGAAGTTGCCGGAGCCACTAGCACGCCTGGCGGCGAAGAGCCTTAGAGGGTGAGAAAAGGGAGCGGGGGATGTGATGGGAAGGATATAGGTGTGGAGAAGTGGAAAATAAGGGAACGAGAGGTGCTGAATCTGCTCTCCCGTCGTTCGGTGGCTCGGCGCGGTGACAAACGGCCGGGCCGCAACGTTTATTCGTCCTCAGAAGGATGGCAAGGAAGGAAAGAGATCATGCTAAACAATCAGGAAACCAGTCAATGTGGACGCTTCCAGGCAGCAGTCCATGCGGGAAGCCTTCTTCTCCACCAAGGGCCCGGACAGGCTGATGGGGTCAGTTTTGTGCTCACTCCAAGAGAGACAACACAACTCCTCGAGCTGCTGGATCGCAACAGAAGCTCTATCAGTGCTGGAGCATCTGGTGCTGGCGAAGAGCCGGGGCAAGATTCATTCGATGCACTTCTCGCATCGTTCGCGTATCAGCGAGCATTATGAGGGGGGCAAGAGTGCATCTCTTCAAGTCGTTGCAGCGGCCACATCATCCTCAAGGAAATAGCGGCCGCTGGACGCTTGTTGTGCTGGCCCTTCAATCGCATAGAGCTTCCCGCGATGTTCAACGACGCCGTTGATCCAGTTCTCTGCCACTCTATGTTAATACACAGCGTTCTGTATGTCCTCGTAGTCCTCTACTGTCACCAATCAGCCAGGTAATGCGTATACAATACACAAGTGAACACCATCAGCTATTTACATGTGCCATGAGAGACGCAATTGGTATCCATATGGGTACGATGAAACGTCTCAATTCATGGGCTACCGGAAAACGATATGAAGCTGATAGAAGCAGAATCAGTCTCTAGTGAAAGGATATCATCTCATGGCAACAAGAGTAGATGCCGCTACAAGCACCGCCCAGGACGCACAGAAGCAATACTTCCGTGTGACCGACCAGGTTCCTCAAGAGGTCTGGTACTGGGCAGCTCTCGCATCCATCATTGTCTCAGCGAGTCTGTTTTTGATAGGCAAGCGCGATTGGAGCGTTTTTGTAGGTCAATGGCCTCCAACTTTCCTCCTCTTCGGCCTCTTCCACAAGCTTCTGAGTCCTTCAAAATAGTAGCCCTTGTTAACCAACACTTAACCTGGATGCCATACCGCACATTGTGTATCTCTGAGATACAAAAAAGGGGTACACACTTTTCGGTATGGCTCAACCAGCAACGTCCTCATACTTCTGCGATCGCTACCTCACGAAGACAAAGAGCCGAGCAGTATACATTTTGTGATTGAAGAAATATTGCATATATACGAAAAATAGTGTATAATTACTATAGCTTATACATGTTCTTATAAGCTTTCCCCTTTAGTCATATCCCTCATAAGAACCGGCGTTCAGAACGTCTCTCCACCATTGGAACGCACAGTCCGTGAAGATTTTGTCGCTCTTATGGCTTGAAATGCTGTTCTTCGAAGATGGAGGCCATCAACGCAGAATGGTTTGCATCCTCGTGAGAACAGTCTTCATGGTGTTTCATGAAGAAAGAGGTCCCTATGACCACTACGCAACAGATACGCTCATTGCTCACTCAAATACGAGCAGGAGGACGGAATGAATCCGAGGAAGGAAAATAGAGGTATGGAGACAACAGCGGACGGAACCTTTTTTCAAGAAGGAGACCTTGTGCGTCTCAAGCACACCACACAGACGGGAAGAATCAATGCGACCGCCGGAGGAGTCGCCTATGTTCTCATGGATGGCACGAATGAGAGCAGGCTCTTCGCGGTCTACGCAGATGCCGATGCCGTTCTCGAACTTGTTCCGCAAGAGGAGAGGAGAGATGAACGTGACTCCTCCCCCTATTCAGAACTGCTCAGTGAACGCTGGTTGCTGGAAAGAACTTACCATGCCTGCTTGTCTACTGGGCGAGAACTTCCTGTTGCCCTTTTCACCGAGGCGATGAAACGCCTCAGCGATTTCTCTTTTCTCGCCCCCGCGCAGTCATGGCGATCACAATTACCGGAGCTATTGGCCAGCTACAAGAGTGCCAACTTCTACGTCCCCCTCTCCACATGGCACGAGATCACGGCAGAAGAGGCTCGTGCCGCTCACCAACAGGGAAGCCCTCTTCTGCTGTATAACGAATACACCTGGCAGCATTCGAAGCGGAACGTCACCGCATGGAGGCCGAATCGCAATTCGCGCATCATGATCTTTGGGAGCGCATGGATGCAAGCGGAAGCTCATTCTGGTAGTGATGCTTCGGTGTGTTATCTTGACCGTCGGCATGGGACCTTCTCCAATGATTCTTGGAAGGCCTGGTTCCCTTCCGAGAGTGCGTCCCTCTTCGGTGAGTGCGATCTGCAGGGTGTGATCTTCTTGAGCCCGTCATTTCAGTTTCCCTACACGACCCATTACACGGTGGTCTCCGCTGACGGGCGCATTCAGGAGTATGCAGACCGTGCGGAGGCTTTGCAGGGATTTTCAGCATCTCCCCTACAAGAGATACATAGTGGGAACGCTTTCCAAATGAGCGCTCCTCATTTTTGTTACTACCACGAGATTCGCTGCCCCGGTGGCGTTTACCGCCTGGAATTTTTTGGACCCCGCATGGATGAGCAGGGGTATCTGGCACCTGAACCAGGAGGAGAGAAACCATGTTCCAACAGCTAGCCGTCACTCATCTGGCAACGATCCAACGCGCACTTGACCTGTACCGGCAAGGAAGAGGCCCCCATCTCCTGGCAAACTTCACGGGGAAGGGCCTCCTTGAACTGGTAGCTATCCGCCAGGGAAGCGGCGAGTCCCTGGAGGGGCAATACTCCCTGAGTCACGAGAGCGAATGGGGTGAGGTAACAGCCATCTTCTATGAGACGTAGTGAGGAGACGGTACTGCTTGCACAAAAACAGGACGATTTCCGTTGCCACGTTCGAAACCGGTAACGGTATAAGGAGAAAAGAAACAATGGCCAATCAAGAACAACTGCAACGGCTTCAACAAGCCGTGGTGCAAACATGGAACAGGTGGAGACTCGCTGAGCCTGCTCTCTCCCTCGATCTAGACAACGCCGATATGAGCGCACTCAACCTTGGGGGCTTTAACCTCTCTCATGCTCATTTACGTGCTGCCAATCTCACAGAGACTGATGGCAACAATGTAAACCTTAGTCACGCTATCTTGATCGATGCCGATCTGAGTGGAGCCAACTTTGCCAATGCCGACTTGAGCTACGCGGATTTCAGCGGGGCCAACCTGAGTAACACCTATCTGAGTGGGGCCAATCTACGAGAAGCCATCATCACGTCTCACCAATTGAAGCAGGCCAGATCCAGGAGATAGAGGAGAAGTGAGAACATGCAACAAGTCAAGGTGTATACGTCAGGTCTCTTTAAGGGAGAAGCGCGCTCTCAGTTTTTAAGAGATGTCAAGAAAATGGCAAAGAAGGGCTGGCATCTTCACACCCTCACGGATGAAGGAGTGGGCAAAGGACAAGCCCATAGCGGTCGATACAAAGCGGTCTATGAGAAGAAGGATAGCGGTGATTTACCCGTTTAGAGGTAGGACTAGGATCACTGCGAAAACTACTCATAAAGCAATTTGTTATATTTGTTTGCAAAGAGAAATGCCAGCGCAACATAATATGGCCCTAAGTTAATGTCTCCGTTTCCGGCCTACGCACGAGTATCTCTTCCAAACTCGGCTGCTATTATATAGATCCATCCAGCTCCATTATGGGGATCTCCCACAATTTATATGAAAGCTCTAGTATACTCGTGAAGTGAAGCTGATGAACTGACTCCAACTGGGAGATCCATCTCTGGCATCCAATTCCCTGTTTCAGAATCCCGAAAGGCAGGAGAGCCGGAAAACTCTTAAAACAGCAGTAAGAAAGCTAATCCTCCAATAAGCCCTTCGTTGCCATCAACATTACCCACCCACGCTATCTTTCCGGAGTAGTTATAAATATCGTTGCCTTTTATCCAACCTACTTTACCACTCTGGTTATAGATGTCACTACCAATCACCTGGAGTGAACCCCTAAGACCCGACCATGCGCAAAGTCAACATCTCCAAAAATACCGTATAGGGGGAGTGCTACGTAAGCTGTCACCAGGGGCAGAGTAGCGAGTATGAACAGGAGTAAAAGTGGCAAAATATTCTTAGCGCAATAAAGGCATCTGACTATTGAATCGGAAACTTCTTCATTGCCTGATTGTACGCTGGTTGAGCGTCTGCTAAAGAGAGCTTGGAGTACACCTCCAGTGACTGACGTGTTGCATGACCGGAATAGGGTTGGATCAGCGCATCATCAACTCCCTCTTTTTTGAGCCAGGTGAAGAGGAAGTGCCGCCATTTGTGTGGAGACATCGAGCGGCTAATGCCAGCAGCGTGTGCATATCGGGTCAGCATCTTGCGGATACCGCGATCTGTGTACCTCTTTTTGCGACTCGATTCAAAGAGGTAGCTTGCTCCTTTGTCGCGCATCCCTTCCATATGAAGTGCGAGGAGTTCGCGGAAGGACACCGGGAAAGGGACGTACCGATCCTTGTTCCCCTTCCCTTGCGTAATGCGAATGTGACACTGATCTACATCCACTTCGTCGAGGCGAATACCCACCAACTCACTGACGCGAACCCCCGTATAAAACAAGGTTTTGATCAGGACCATATCCGCAAAGTTTCGACAGTTCCACACGGCATGATAAAAGAGACGCAGTTCTTCCTCTGTCGGAACCGCTGGCAACTGTGTTGTCTTCCGAGGAACCTGAATCTCCAACTCGTCGCGCACCGCTCGGAAGACGCTTTTGAGGTATGCATAGTCCGGGCGTTCTGCTCTCAGATACTTCGCCAGTTCTTTCGCCTTTTTCTTTGGTGGGGTTCGCTCCGTTGTCATAGAAGCCTCCTTCCGCACTGCATAGGCATCACGCCAGTTCGAGTCGTTTGGTCATATCTAGGTGTACCATCCCATACGGCTCGACATGGCTATAGAAGAGAGGAGTTAAGCCTCGGTAATCGTCTTTCGTCAGCCGCTTCAGCCACGTCTCATCTTTGAGCACTTCTTGTACCATCAAGGTATTAATGTAGACCATGCTGATCTGTAACAGATGCAAGGAAAGCATCGCAATTTCTTGATCATCGAGGCGATTCGACGTAAATTCTCCTCCTTTGCCATAGTGAATAAAGGCATTGGCCGAGTTCCAGTTTTCGATCACATTTAAGCCTTCATGAATTTCCCGGCGCAGTTCCTCCGATTCCAGATACTGACATAAGAAAATCGTCTTGATCGCACGCCCAAGTTCTGCCAGGGCCTGATAGGTCGGGTGCTGAAGGTTATTACGCGTAAAACGTTGTAAGATGGCCTCCGTGTCCGCCGTTCCCAGGCGCAGAGCCGTGGCGTACTTGACCATCTCATCGTACTGGTTCCGGATGAGATCCCAGTTGATCGTTTTGGTCAGGAGAGGTTGTAGGTTCTCGTAGTCCGAGGCATTGCCTGCTTCAGGTCGATAGAGCTTCTGAGACGCGATATTTTTGAGTCGAGGGAGCAAACGGAAACCCAGCAGGTGGCAGAACGCAAAGGCGACCTCGCTTTGCCCATGTGTATCGACATAGTTTTTCTGAATGTCCGCATCGGTGCAGTGGCGCAGTAACCCCTCCACCATCGCTGCTACCTCTGAGGACGAGCAACTTTTGAGTTGGGAGTAAATGCACGTCGATTTCCTTTCCACATGCCAGTAAATCATGATGCCTGGTCCACGATAGCGAATATGCCATTCGGTGAGCAAATTCTGGTTCCAGGCTCCGAACTTTTTCGAGTCGGACGCGCACGCAGTTGTTCCTTCTCCCCAGATCGTCTCCAATCGGACGGCAAAAATGGCATTGGCAACGTGGGCGATGGCATTGCGAAGTTGTTCTTTGTGAATATAGCGACTGCGTACATAGCGCAGGTCGGAATAGGTTGTTCCAGCGTCAGCACTCGGGAGGCGTTTCAACCCGGTATTGGTTCCCAGCCCATACAGACAAAGCAGGAGCCGACGTTGCAGCACCTCACGAGGAATACGTTCTCGGCTGCCGACTGAAGTGAACAGATCAGGAAAATGAGTGCGGAGAGCCGTTTCTTTGAGGATGTCGAGCAGTCCCGTCATGCCCCAACGGTTGCCAACTTCCCCTTTGAGACTGAGCAGATTGCGTGGTTCAGGTTGCGGCTCAAGTGGAGAGAGGGAAATGGCCTTCTTGCGGTTGGGGAGCAGTTTCACCTTGTGCTTGATACGAGGCATGGCAGCATCCAGCGACCCAAGAGCCTTCCGCATGTCCTCTTTGAGTTTCTCAATAAAAGCGTCTGCTTCAGTAGGCTGATGCAATGCTTCATAATAGGTTGCTCGTTTCTGACTGAAGTCGGTCGGCAAGTCGTTGTCTGGATTGCGGTAGCGATTGGCCCCTTCCACCCAGATTTCTCGCACACGCAGTTTCTCTCGCAGTGTTTGTAACACACAGACTTCATAGTTGAGCCGATTGACGTTTTCGGTTCCGTCATCGTCTTTTTCCACGACAAACTCCTGCCACCTGGAAGCAACGACATCTTTCACCGGAATACTCTCCTGCTCAGGATAATACTGACGAGGACTGTTCACGTAGTCTTTGACGAGGAGCAAGGCGCGAATCACCGGACGAAACATCTCATTATTGGACTGAAACGTCAGGATATCGAGCAGTTGGGGAACCATCCGGCGATAGTGGTGGCTGTAGGACGTGCGGATGATGGTATGCACCTGCTTGCGGAACGCGGGGCTTTTGGCTTTGTATTCCTTGATCACATCGCGTAAGAGTTTTTCACTGGCAACCGGGAACACGACCTCACGCACGGGATCATCGGGATGGTCAAGGGCAGCTTCTGCAATTTGATACAGGATGCCTTCTTTGTTCGAGACACGCTTAAACTCATTGAGATACTCTGCTTCAACGCGCTTCTCCGCTCGTACATCAATTTTGTGAACGAGCTGAATCAGCACATCAACGAGTCCATCAGTAATCTCTTGCATCCGTAGCACACACAGCGCGGACAACAAGGTGAGACGCTTGTCCGTGGAATGCGCTCGTAGGCGAGAAGGTTCTTCCACACTGGCCCGATTGCGATAGACCACTAAGACTTTTCGTGCGATACCCGCAAAGAGCGTATCAGGCAGTTTGAGTTCTCGAAGCCGTCGTAACTTCGCCATTTCTTCCAGCATCGTTGCCAGTCCCACTCGACCAGGGTCTTGTCGCAGGTGCTGGAGCGAATCGGGAGTGGATGCCTCGATCTCATCGCTTTGCTGTATGGCTGGCTCTTCATGGAGTGCTTGTTCGGGCAAGGGTGCTTCGACCCTGGTTTCCTGTAAGCTCGTAATTTCGGTTGTAAGCAGTGCATCCAGGGCAGTCCGCGTGGCTGCAGAAAGGCGAGCAAGCGTCGTATCGTACAACTGTTGCTCAAAGGTATGGGCAGCAGAACGAAGCAGCCGGGTGAGGCGATCTGAGGTTGGAGCTTCCAGGTGATGTCGCCGAAACCAGCTAGACGCTTCCTCGCGCAGCCGCTCTTCCTGGTGTTCTTGTGGCAACACCTCCGTAATGAGCCACTGCTGCATCTGTTCGGCGTCAGCAACCGTTGATTCTCGAAAGTCCAGAAGTCGGCGAATGTCTGCTCGGTGATCTTTGATAGTACGGCCTTGCCAGTCATACTGGAGGTAGGCCTCCGGCGCAACACCCACCTGAGTCGCTACAAAGGAGATCACCACCGCAGGAACTTCGTTTTTAAAGGTGGGGAAACGGCCTGCCCGTTGAAAAAATTTGAGCAAGACAGCAAATCCCAGACGTGTTGCCCCGGTTTTATTCCCGAGCTGAGCGAGATCCCAGACACTGAGCATCCAATGCTCGATTAACTCTTCATTTTCCCATTGTCGTTTCATAGACGTGTTTCATCAAAAATCCTTTCAAGTTTCTGAGCTGACGAGTTCCTGCTTCCCATGGAGTCGGAACTACCAGCTCACGGCTGAGTATAACCAAGAAAAGAAGGAAGCACAAGGGAGAGCAAAAAAACATGCCACATGTGCAGAGTTCTCATTCCAAAAATAAACTCGGAACTGCCAGGGTACTTTCTCCATGCCCGAAATGCCCGCTACTCTGCCCCTGGTGACAGCTTACGTAGCTCTACCCCTTAATGGCTTACTCCAAAAGTCTTCTTTGTCATAA
>DAIQNC010000039.1:5570-12752 GCA_036788655.1 Ktedonobacteraceae bacterium | reverse complement strand
AGGCGTCACGCGCTCCCGTCGCTCTGACTCAGAAATGCCGCGTACAAGATTATGCCGTGCCGCCAGTAGTGTGCCATCTGACAGGCGCATATATTCCCAGTGAATAGCCGCAACCTCTGCTTGTTCTGCCAACAACACAATCCTTGTATTTCTGGGAAGATGTGTCAGCGTATTGCGTAGCTGTTCATATTGTGTCACCAACTCGAACAGGTCTCGTCCATACGTATATGCATTCTCTTTTGTAAGTTTCAGCGACGCAATATCCGACCAGGGAGCAGTTGCGCTATAGTCACCAAAGCGAGTTTCGAGCATATCTCCGATGAGCTTCAAATGGAGTTCAGGCATATGTGGCTCCGTTTCTATATGGAATGAAGATGTGTGGGGTCTCAATGTTCATATTCATACATTCCAGATAATAGTCACAATCAATGCTCCCAGCATGATAGAGCCGAGTGTGAATAGGATGTTGGCCCATTTGAGACAGCGTGTTTTGCGTGTACTCATTTTCGCAAGGGCCTCCTTCATGGTGTCGATTCGCATCGTGTTGTAGGAATACGAGAAGGGATGGACGACACGAGTGGCGGCGAACAGGGAGAGCAGGTAGAAGACGAGTGTTGCCCCTATTAAAAATTTCGCGGGCAGGTTGCCTTTGAGATAGAGCGGTGGAAAGGTATTTCCAAAGGCCGTGACACCAAAGAGGACGGCGAGGAAGGTGGCGATACGCTCAAGCACGCTTTTCCCTGCCTCGTCCAGAAAGTCGAGTTGCTTGCCGCGCATATTCGAGAAAAGGCTTATGATATGCTTATCCTCTTCCGATAGCTCTTCGCCCGTGATGGGCGGTAGTTGCTGCTGATTATTCATTCGTGACCTCATTACTAAATCTTGAATTTGGCCTGTTCTCCGCATATCTTACAGGTGAGTACCGCGACTCCCTGCCTCATCAATTGGCTATTCGATTGCTGCAACGTGTTCTTGTCAATAGTCGTTGTATGTCCATTGATGCATACATACTCATAAAACGTGCCTTTGTCGAATAACTGCGGCCTCCCTGACGGCACAACGAAGGATGTACTGACATTTTGTGCATTTATCACCGCTTGTGCCTTCTCGCGCACACTTGTGATAGGGTCGTCTTTTGCGAGACATTCCAGTAGGCCAAGCAGCGCGTCGTGTGCTTGACCGCTCCTATATTGCGAACTCTGGAGCATTGCCGCTGCACGTTCAATCATCTCGATACGTGCTGGTTGCGACATGTCTATGGCTTGCTCATAAATCGCGAAAAGTGGATCGTTGCTCTGTGCTGGTGGGAGCGACGAGACCAGCGAGGCGACGATGTTATCACATGGAAGTTGCGCGAGTGTTGGCACTGCTCCCGGTAGCGTTTCAGGGAATGCGGTACTATCGAGCGTGACAGGAAGTATTGGACGTTTCAACTGCTGGGCGAAGCGAACGGCATTCCATATGCGCTCGTTACGGGTGGCGTTGCCGCTCCACAACAGGATAACGGCGGCAGAGGCGACGAGTGCGCTTTTCGCCGAGGGTTTGTACAACTTCGCGCCGACATCGAGTGTCTGTATCTCGTCATCAACGGCATAGCCTCGTGCATTCAAGTCCTGGCGAATGCGTGTGGCGCATGGATTGTCTTCTGTAGCGTGCAACAGGAAGAGGTGGGTCATCTACAACAATCTCCTACTTCTCGACACTCTCTCAATATACGAAACGTACTCAATGTATATGAACGTATGTATGAATGGGTCGCCAAACGATAGGTCATGAAGGATAACGATGGGATATGTAGCGTAGAATGTACATTTATTATATACCATAATAGCCTACCAATCTGCATTATTGGGACATGAGTAGAGTGGCAAGCAGGGGTTTGTATGTTGGAGACCAGAGTGTAGGAGTCTGATTCATCACACCCTGCTTGCTGATTCTACCACACCCTGCATGCCACTCCACGCACGTTCAATTTCGTTTGTCATCGTTCATCATCACATCACTACATGGAGAGGCGTTTGAGACGAATAGTCACCTGTTCGTAAGTTGCCCTCTCGGCATTCATGGTGAGAGCGAGGACAACCTTCATACGTTTCTGCACAAGCTTTAACTGGTCGAGCGTTCTGAAATCAGTTGGTCCATCGGCTTGCCATCCTTGCTTCCCTTCCTGTTGTAGACGTGCAAGGATAAGCGAATCTGCCAGTTGCACAACCTCGTTATATTGCCTGTGATTATCATAATGGATATTGCTGAACCTGTCTTTAGGAAATTGAATGACAATATCCTTATACTCCCAGTGTCTGGAAGCTGTTGCTGATGATGAACTTCCTACTTTGAGCGGTTGCCCACAACCCATACAGAAATTTGCATCATCTGGATGCTGCTTCCCACATTTGGAGCAATAAATAGCCATTTTTTAGTCCTCTCCGTTTCTGACGTTTCCCCGCCTGTACTATTGCCTGTATATCAGCAATGTATATAGTCCATAATATAACAAAATTTATTGTTGCATCATTATTGTAAAGTAGCACTATTTAGTTTTTAGCAAGTATCCATTTTTTTGATAAAATTGGTATGAAAACTCTTTACAAATCTGAGCCTATACGCTACAATCAATAATATCAATTCGAGAAACCTATATTTTTATGTTTTGCTCGTTTGGAGGTGTTCCATTGGAACTAGTAAAATGCTACATTGAAGGGTAAAAACACGTATGATGAAAGCGTACAAGTTCCGTCTATATCCTCATCGGGAGCAAGAGCAGAAGATGCTGTGGACCCTCACGCGATGCCGAGAATTGTACAACGCCGCTCTCTCAGAAAGACGCGATGCATATAAGTATGCTGGCAGAAGTGTGAGCTATTATGAGCAGAAACGCGATTTGCCAGATATCAAACAAGCGATCCGTCCTGAGTACAACGATATTCATAGCCAGGTCTTACAGAACGTGCTAGAGCGACTTGATAAGGCATTCAAGGCATTCTTTCGTCGTATCAAGAACGGCGAAACACCAGGATACCCACGGTTTCAGGGACGTAATCGTTATAATTCCTTCTGTTATCCGCAAGGGGGCTATAGTCTCTCAGAGAAGCATGTGATGCTTTCCAAGATAGGCCGTGTGCGTATCAAGTTGCATCGGGAAATAGCAGGGACTATGAAAACCGCGACCATCAAGTATGAAGCAGGACAATGGTACATTATCTTTTTATGTGAGGTTGAGCAAATCGATCCATTGCCTCTTTCCTGTGAAGAGGTCGGGATTGACCTGGGTGTGACCCATTTTGCTGCTCTTTCAGATGGAACCTTCATTGATAATCCGCGCCATTTCCGAAAGGCAGAGAAGCAACTAGCACGGAGACAGCAAGCCTTGTCTCGGAAAAAGCGCGGCTCCCACCGACGCGAAAAAGCCAAGCGGTTGGTAGCGAAGGCTCATAGGAAAATACGTAACCAGCGTCGGGACTTTCAGCACAAGGCGTCGCGTAAGCTGGTCAATTGCTATCAAACCATCGTCTTTGAAGACTTGCAAGTTGCGAACTTGACGAAAGCTCCGAAGCCGAAACAGGATGAAAACGGGACGTATCTTCCCAATGGCGCGGCAGCGAAATCAGGCTTAAACAAGAGCATTCTTGATGCAGGATGGGCAATCTTCCAACAACTCTGTAGCTACAAGGCAGCATGGGCCGGGAGAGATGTGGTGTTGGTAGACCCTAGGTACACCTCACAAGTGTGTTCACAATGCGGGGTGGTTCGAAAAAAAGACCTCGCGGATCGGTGGCATTCCTGTGAATGCGGCTGCGAACTGGATAGGGATACTAATGCCGCAATAAACATACTGGCAAAATATATGCATGGTCGGGACGCGGCCAACGTCGGCAACGGCGTAGAAGCCCCTAACTTCTAGCTATGAGGTACGTCACAGGATCGAGTTATGTATTTGGAACGAGCGGTTGCCGCACATTATAGCGAACTTAGCCAGAATAGAACTATTTTGCTTGGGATGGCTTATGCTATGCAAGCAGACCTCAACATAGTAAAAGGTGATGTTGAGGCCATAAGAAGTGACTTGACGCTCTTTAAGGGAGAGGTGAACCGCCGATTCAACGGAGTTGATCAGCAGCTGGACAATATGGAGCAGAGGTTTGAGCAACGTTTTACCTCTATTGAAGGCAAATTAGAGCAAGTGTTGCAATTGCTGACAAACCGTTCTTAAATTAATTCCAGGGTGTGATAGAATCAGACGCCAAGGTCTGATTCTATCACACCCTGGCAATCACACCACCAATGATGCCGCCTTGCGAAATTTTATTTCGGTGACAATCGTTCCGCAAGATACTTCAAACTCAACGGGTATCTATACTCGATGCCTGAGTGCGTTCCCTCGAAGAGTTCAAAGAATATGTCCGTGACACCTACTTTTTCGAGTGCGTCGCGGAATGCTTCGGCACCCAGGTCGAGGTAGAACTGGTCGCGTCTGCCTGCGTCGATGTAGATAGCCTTCATGGTTTTGAGAGAGTCGGCGTGTTGTGGAACCATGCGAACGGGATCCCAGGCGAGCCAACGTTCCCATATGTCGGGGCGGAGTTCGCCTGTTTTCGTGTCGTAGGGCAACTGAACCGTGCCATCAGCATCGGCGGAGTAGCAGGCGGCCATGCAGTAGTCGTTGAGCAAGCTGGCGTCGCTGTCGCGAGTGAAGGCGATGCGACCCTGAAAATTCTTCCAGAAGTTGTCGAAGGAGCCATCGTAGGAGTCGCGCAGAGTACGCACGGAGTGGCGGAAGTCGGGGAGATAGCAGGTCTCGAAGAGCGCGTCACCTGCATGTGTTGCCAGCCCACCCCACAGGTCGGGGCGCAACATCGGCGTAATCATCGAGCCGTAGCCGCCGCTCGATTTTCCTGCAATGCCACGATGATCGCGCTCTGGCAATGTGCGATAGTGGCTATCGACCCACGGAACAATTTCGTCACAGAGATAGGTGTGATAGTGGCCCGTCGCTGGCGAATCGACGAATTGACTGCCCCCGTAGGATGTCCAGCAATCAACCCACACGACGATGCATGGAGGGGCTTCACGCTTCGCAAAGACCTCATCGACCATTTCCGGGAAGTTTTTGCGGAACGGGGAGCGGTTACGCCACATGTCGAGCTGGCCCGTGAGTCCTTGAATCATATATATAGTTGGATAGCGTCGTTGCGTCTCCTCGTCATACTTCGGTGGTACATACACCCACAATGGGCGTTCATAGGGGTCATGCAACGGGTTATCCTTCAGCACCTCGCTGGTAAACACGTGTTCGTCATATCGCCCTCGCAAGGGCATCGACCAGGGTAACATCATCGTACAATCCTTTCAATGTAGTATATGCTGTAGTGTATCACCGATTTTGTAGGGGTCATAATTTATTACACCCTTTACAGATGGGAGATAATTTTCACCAGTTTTTCACCAGTTTCCCTCTCCAATTTTACTCCCTTCTCACTTCGGCTAAGTATAGTTGTATCAGCGAAAGCGTTTTGCTTTAAGCTGCTTGCAAGGAGACACGTATGTTGCAGCGATGCATTCAGCGTGAACAGAGGAGGTCATAACCACATGTATCGAACGGACAGTGGAGAGGAAATCTTTGTTATCGACGGTCACTGCCACCTGTGGGATGCCAGTCCCGCGAATCAGAAAAACAAGTATGGGCGTGGCTGGATTGATTGCTTCTATGCCTATCACAAGAATCTTTCGCCCCCTGAGTATGTCTGGTCACTGGAACACTACGAGAAATACTCCCCGGACGACATGGTGTTCGACCAGTTCGTCAAAGGCTATGTTGATCTCGCTATTTTGCAATCGACTTACCTGACCGATTTCTACAAAGATGGGTTTAACACTATTGAGCAGAATAGCGTGATGAAGAAGGCGTATCCTGACCGTTATATTCTCAACGGAGCCTTCGACCCGCGTGATGGAGATAAGGGCCTCGACTATTTACGTCATTTGAAGAGTGATTATGATATTGCTGGCGTCAAACTCTATACTGCCGAGTGGCGCGGCGACTCGAAGGGCTATAAGCTTTCCGACCCTGAGTGCTATCGTTTCCTTGAAGAGTGTATAAAGCTGGGCATCAAGAACGTTCACGTGCATAAAGGGCCGACTATCTATCCGCTCAACCGCGACGCCTTCGACGTTGCCGATGTGGATGATGCCGCTTCGGTCTTCACCGACCTCAACTTCATCGTCGAACACTCCGGTTTGCCACGCATCGAAGATTTTTGCTGGATTGCCACGCAGGAGTCGAACGTGTATGCTGGCCTCGCCGTTGTGCTGCCCTTCATCTTCCCACGTCCTCGCTACTTTGCAGAAGTGATGGCGAATCTGATGTTCTGGCTTGGCCCGGACAAGATCGTCTTCGGGAGCGACTACGCCATCTGGGAGCCGAAGTGGTTGATCGAGAGATTCATGGCCTTCCAGTTCCCCGAAGACCTGCAAGCCGAATTCAACGTCAAGATGGACATGGAGAATCGCCGCAAGATTCTAGGTCTCAACGCCGCCCGACTCTACGGCATCAATCCCGACGAGCAACTGGCAAAGACAAAGGATGACCGTTTCTCGCAGGAAGCGGCCCAGATGCATCAGCGTAGCGGCAGCATTGGTGTCTTTGAAGAGGCACAAGATTAGATGTTGATGCGTGAGTGTGGCAGGGGGTAATGAATTATACCCGTACATCCGTGCATTTGTGGTCACGGACATAACGAGGAACGTTTGTTGCATGGGCAAGGGTGTAATGAATTATACCCGTACATCCGTGCGTTCGTGATCAGGAGATTATAGAGAACATTTCATGATAGAAAATGTTCGGGGCAACGCACGGATGTACGGGTATAATTCATTACTCCTTTGCTCAACACCACAATGTCCATAATTTTTTAGAGGGAGCAGTCTCGATGGCATCAACTGACGCCTTCTCTATTGAGATTACCGAAGAGCGTGTGTACGCGGCGATTGCCGATGTGCTTGACCCTGAACTGGATGAGACGCTGGTGAAACTGGGGTTTATTGCTTCTGTACGTGTCGAGGGCAGGGATGTCACAGTTGCCTTCAAATTGCCCACCTACTGGTGTTCCCCGAACTTTGCCTATCTGATGGCGGCTGACCTGCGTGCGAAAGTCCTGACGATTCCAGGTGTGCGGAAGGCAGAGG
>DAIQNC010000039.1:4357-5532 GCA_036788655.1 Ktedonobacteraceae bacterium | reverse complement strand
CGGCAAACCCTTTACCGAGGCATTTCCAGACGAGGCCGAGGACAATCTTGAGGATTTGCGGCTAATTTTCTTACGCAAGGGCTTTCTAGTACGCCAGGATACACTTATCCGAAGATTGCAAAAGGCTGGTGTTGCTGAAGAGACGTTGCTGAATCTGCGTATCGCTGACATGCAGGTAGATGAGGATGCCGATTGTGCGCGTTTCACCACGCCTGAACGGGTCATCACGCTTGAACGTACTGCGCATACCGCTCAAAGTTATTTGAAGCGAGCCACAACGCTCGGCATCGCACATCAATCGCATGACCTGCTTTTCACTGATGAGCATGGGCAGGCAATTCCTGCTGGTGGCTTGCAAGTGTATGTGCGACAAGCACGCTCCGTGCGAATGAACATCATGTTCAACACCGTATTCTGTTCCGACATGTTCCAGACACGCTACGGCTCAGGCGAAAAGAAGCCCCTGTTTGAAGAAGTTTGATATCTGTAAAGGCGTCAAGACCATGTTGTGCCGTGATTTATCACGGCTGTCTGGTTCGACGCACAGCCGTGATTTATCACGGCACAACATGGTCTTGACGCTCCTCAAAGGAGAAATATGCTATGAAGGCAGTGCGTTTACTTCAATATGATCAGTTCCCGAAGGTAATGGAGATTGCGGAACCGAAGGTGACAGGGCCGAATGATGTAATTGTGCGCATCGGTGGTGCGGGTGTGTGCCGTACCGACCTGCATATCATCGAAGGACAATGGGTCGAGAAGTCGGGAGTAAGTTTGCCCTACACACTCGGTCATGAGAACGCTGGTTGGGTCGAGGCGGTTGGCTCTGCTGTGAGTAACGTTGCAGTTGGCGATACTGTTATTGCGCACCCACTGGCAACCTGTGGCTATTGTCGTGCCTGTCGAGCAGGTGACGATATGCATTGTATCAATTCGTCCTTTCCCGGTATCTCCGTCGATGGGGGCATGGCACAGTACCTCAAAACGAATGCACGTGCCGTCGTCAAGCTCGAATCTGTGTTGCAACCAAAGGATATTGCTGCCCTCGCAGATGCAGGTTTGACGGCTTATCATGCCGTTAAGAAAGCTGCTGCGTTGCTCTATCCTGGAACGAAGGTCGCGGTTATTGGAGCAGGCGGTCTTGGTCACATCGGCGTACAATGCCTCAAAGCTCT
>DAIQNC010000039.1:0-4347 GCA_036788655.1 Ktedonobacteraceae bacterium | reverse complement strand
GATTATCGTCATCGACAAGTCTGAGGGTGCGCTCGACCTGACACGACAATGGGGCGTCGAGCACGCGGTACGCGCCGATGGTTCGCATGTGCAGAAGGTCAAGGATATCACCAACGGGCAGGGCGTCGAAGCCGTGATTGATTTCGTGGGTGAGCAGGGGGCGCAGCAGGACGCGGTACAGATGCTGCGCCGCGCTGGTTCGCACTTCATCATTGGCTATGGTGGCAGACTCGACGTTCCCACCATTGATATCATCTCGACGGAAATCAACTTCATCGGCAATCTCGTCGGAAACTACAACGACCTCGTTGAACTCATGACGTTAACAGCGCAGGGCAAGGTGAAACTGCACACCGCCATTTATCCGCTGGATGCTGCCATCGACGCGCTTCACGACCTCGATGAGGGCAAACTGCGAGGACGAGGAATACTTGTTCCCGCCTAAATTCTGCATTCTGTAGGGGTCTTAATTCATTACACCCTGGTAGCCCATTTATCCACGTTTGTCGTTTCTGATGAACGTGGGTAATGTGACTACCAGGGTGTAATGAATTAAGACCCCTACAGAATTAACAGCTTACGACATACGGTTTGCGCTCGGAAACATCATGGTTTTCGTTCAAACTGACAGGGTAATACTGGTAGCTATTCGCACCCTTCGGGCTTAAATAGCCTTCTGCCTGTAACACAGCAGCCGCATCGCTTACTGATTTCACGTAGACAGGGGTAAATGCCCAGTTGTTCGCGGTTGCGATGGTGCTACTGATGGAGCGGCCAAGCGCACGATGTTCGGCCTCAATAGAAAGAATTTGCCCAGCAAGGACGGCGAGATCGGGCTGCCCAAGTATCGAGAAATCGCGGATAGCGGCGAGATACGCCGACTCGAAGGCTGTTTCAAGCTGCTCAAGCGTTCGCAGAAATTCGCCCTGACGCTCAAATGTCGAAAGGCTATGCGGAAAACTGAAGGTTCCAGTGAGTGGCTTTGCACCGCTCTTCAAGAGCAAATTCAGATGTAACTGCTCTTCAACTACTGCACCAGTCAGGTAGTTGAGATTTTGCCCACTAATCCCTAATCGTGCCGCGTTATTGATGCCGTTGGTGTAGAACGTGACCGCAAGCTGCTCTGCTGTCGCCGCAATATTCAGGATGGTTTGCACAGAATCGGTTGCACAGGCCGCGCCACTTGCATGAGCCGTTCCACGCGAATACATCGTTCCTGCAACCGCAAGACCCGCCGCACCTGCTGCTCCCGCTACAGCCCCTTTAAGAAGCCCACGTCGAGAAGGTGATACTCTAAACTGAGAGGTAGAAGCGTTTGTGTCTACATTGTTATTTCGCTGATTCATAAGAAATACATTCCCTTCCATCACATGACTCATTGCTGAGTCCACATCATTTTCCAGGCAATACAAATTGCCTTTCATCCAACACTACGTTCACACACTACTACCGGATCATCTATTGATAGATTTGATAGTATATATCAAGCATATTATAGAAAAATTGATAAAAATTTGTTTTTTGTGAGATGCCTCTATTCGTTGATCGCTTTGAAGAAGCCTCTGCGAGTAGCATAGACAAGTCTGATGCCGATATGCTATAACTTCATGTAGAGATATAGTCTGTTCCAACGTATTGTAATTGATGTGTTATAGTGTCAAGAGAAGATAATTGCCCTCAACACCTTCTCGTGGTACAGACAATCATAGAGTGACGATGCATCAATGACGTAGCAAAGGAGCTGTGATGCCATGTGTCATATCCGACAAAAAGTGCTTATCGTTGACGACGACCCAGGCATCACGATGGCAGTCAAGTAGGCTCTCGCGGCTCATGGCTATCAGATGACTATTGCTCGTGATGGGGTAGAGGCATTAGCGACCTGTGAGCGCGAAATGCCTGAACTTATTTTGCTGGACTTGATGATGCCGCGTTGCGATGGCTTAGAAGTGTGTCAACGTATCCGTGAATATTCCTCGGTTCCTATCATTATTTTGAGCGTCAAGGGGAGTGAGAGCGATGTCGTCTCCGTTCTCGATGCCGGAGCCGACGATTATCTTATCAAACCATTTCGCCTCGCGGAGTTGCTCGCCCGTGTACGCGCCGTGTTGAGACGTGGTGACAAGTCGTTGAATAGCAGAAAAGTGGTGTGTGGCGACCTGGAGATTGACCTGGACGAACACATCGTTACCGTTGACGGGCGAGACATCGTGCTGACGCGCACCGAATATGCCGTACTGGTCGAGCTTGCCAACAATGTCGGACGTGTCCTGACAACGAACCTGCTAGTACAGCGTGTATGGGGAGATCAGTACAGCGATGCAACGGGCTACGTCAAAGGCGTTATCCGCCGTCTGCGCGTCAAGCTGGAGCGAGACCCTGCCCATCCACAATACATCATTACCGAACCATATCTCGGCTATCGTTTGAAGGATGCATCAGCGTAGGGGCGTTATAGAATAACGCCTACTACAGGCTAAATGCATACAGGTTGCCATCGGAAGAGCCACAGTAGAGCCAACCATCGACGACGATGGGTGAGGAGTACGATTGACCCCCTGTGAGGTATGTCCATACCAATGTACCTGTTGTCGCATCCACAGCATAAAATCGGTGGTCGGTAGAGGCAAAATAGACAAGGCCGTTGGCAATCGCAGGTGAGCTATAGATAGGGCCGCGTGTCGTATACTTCCATAACACCGCACCTGTATTGGCATTAAGGGCATAGAGCGGCGAGTCGTTTGAGCCGACGTAGATGACACCAGCACTTGAGACCGCAGGTGCTGACATATCCTGGTTACTTTGCGCCCCGATTTGTGTTGACCACACGACACTTCCACTGCTCTTATTAAGGGCATAGATGATACCACTCTTACTATTAACATAAACCATGCCATTTGCGAGCGAGAGAGGCGCACCTACATCATCATTACTGCCGAATGTCGCAGGGGTGAACTCCCATATAAGTGCGCCCGTCGTCACGTTGAGCGCATCGACATGGGGTGTTGGATTGCCGACTGATGTGTAGAGTGTGTTCGTCGTCGTGTCAACAACGACTTCTCCCCATACGCCACCTGTTGTGAGATGCGTCCAGTTGATGTAGCCAGTAAGCTCGTCTATAGAATAGAGCGATTCAGCGTATAATTCTCGTGACATGCCGATGTAGAGTGTTCCTGCGTACACGGTAGGAAACGAATATTCATTCCAGGGTAAGAGCATACTCCATTTCACCGCGCCCGTCTGTGCATCCAGAGCATAAAAAGGTGTTGGAACACCTGCTCCGTTGTAACCAACTGTCCCGAAAAATACAAGTCCGGTAGCAGGATCGACCAGAGGTGATGAACAGTTTGGAAACGCCGATTGAGAGTTGAAATGCCACTTTAATGCTCCAGTTGTGGCATCGTAAGCGTTAAGATAGCCATCGTCGGTTGCATAGTAGACGATGCCATTTGAGTAGACAGGTGAGGATACATTCACGGGCGCACCACAACCGGAATTTGCTACCTGAATGTTCGTAGCCGCCTTCCACTTGAGTAGAAGCTTTTTGGCAGTCGTCGCATTGAGAACGTTCTCGGCAGTATTTTCCCTTGTGTGAGTTGCATTGAAGCCGAGGTCAGGCCAACCCGTGTCTATCGAGATAGTTGTGTTCAAGGTTAGCTTGCTACTTTGCCCAACTGCTATGATGGTATGTGTGGCATATGTTGCGGTTGTGGGAAGTGTGAGTGGCTGACTAAGATTACCATTAGCATCGGCGGTTCCTGTTGCAAGAGCGTTGCCTGTCGTCGTATCCCAGTATAGCGAAACCGACTCGTTTGGTTGGAAGCCCGTACCACTCATCGTGATCGTGGCTCCTGGCGAAGCCGATATGTTACTCGCAGAGAGACCGTTTTGAACAGTAAATGTGTTCTGTGAGACACTCTGACTACTCACTCCTACTGCTGCTATGTTGTAAGTCCCATTTGTTGCGGTTGGAACCGTAATTGTGCCGTTGATTGTGCCGGAGAGACCAGCGGTTATGGTTGTGAGATTTGTTCCCGTGCCGGGGCCAGTATAATTCCAGAGTATATTGGGGCGTATCCCTGACCGGAGATATGGACAGATGTGCCGACAGCCCCGGCTACGTTATTCAACGTCATAGAAGGAGCAATGACAGTAAATGTATTGGTTATGGTGATATGACTGGTCTGTCCTACAGCCTTCATAGTGTATGTTCCGGGTGAAGTTCCAGTGGGAACGGTGAAAGGTGCAATTGAAAGATAGCCATAAATACTGGCCTTTACAAAAGCGAATGTTTTTGCGGAATTGTTCCAGTAGAGACTGACATTTTCATACGCCGCGAAACCGTAT
>DAIQNC010000038.1:0-12853 GCA_036788655.1 Ktedonobacteraceae bacterium | reverse complement strand
AACGGTAAAATCCTCTATCTCCCAGAGGTCGCAAAGCCGTATCCGGCAAGGGAAAAAACCACTTCTAGCTGAGGAAAGAAAGCTTGTCACCATTCTCTCTGTCGGAGTAGACTCAACTTCTTTATTTGAAGAAACACCTGATCCAGAGGATGTTCGTGCCTTTATAAGGCAGTATCATACTCATATACAACAGGTCATCTCTCATTATGAAGGTACGATAGAGCAGCTTGCTGATGACACTGCTCTGGCTATCTTTGGCTTGCCCCAGATTCTGGGCGACGAAGCTACACGCGCATGTGCCGCAGCACTCGCACTACAACAGGCGACATCAAACGATAGAGAGTCTTTCTTGCTACAAATAGGAATCGCCACAGGTGAGATAGTCGTCACGAACAATTCTTCTTCCACGAAATACGATGTACAGGGAGAAGTCGTGAAAATTGCCACACGGCTGCAACAGGCCGCCGATGTGGAAGAAATTCTGGTGGATGAGCGTACAGCTCAAGTCGCGCAAACTCTCTATACGTTTGGTGAAGCACATGCCATAAAACTGAAAGGACGAAAGCAGTCGCTACGTTCCTTGCCGCTTACAGGGATGCAACAGAGTCGTCAGATTGATCGACCTGCGCTGGTTGGTCGCAAGCAAGACCTGCTCCAACTTGAACTACTAAAAGAGAGAGTGCTGGAGGAGCAACGGCCACATCTGGTCTCAATAGTTGCCCCGGCAGGCATCGGGAAATCGCGGCTCCTGGAAGAGTTTCTTTCGCGGCTCGACACCTCAGAAGGTTTCCAATTCGCCACCGCCACCTGTCTTCCATATGGTCAAAGTCTTCCTTATCGACCACTCCATACTTTGCTTACAGAACTACTTGACGGTGATATCGACAGACAAAAAATTCTCGATGCCTTTACTCGTAGCGGTCATACGTATGAGGATGCCACACGTCTGACTGAGCATATACTGACGACACTGGACACGGAACAGGAAGAAAGCACCGACAGGGAGCGTATGTTCTCTGCATGGCGAATGCTCATCGAGTCGCTGGCTCGTGAGGCTCCACATATCATTATCTTTGAAGACCTGCACTGGGCGAGTGATGGTCTACTGAATCTGGTCGAACATCTCATGCATCCACGCACTCAGGCTCCTCTCCTCGTTCTTGCGTTGAGCCGTCCAGAATTACTTGAACGGCGTCCTAACTGGGGCGGTGGTCAGAAAAACTTCCTGATGCTCAACCTGGAACCGCTTTCCAATGTTCAAACAAGAGAACTGGTGAGACGACTCATGCCTTCGTTGTCGCCTGAGATGTGCCAGCGTATCGCAGCGCGTTCCGGGGGCAATCCCTTCTTTGCTATTGAGCTTGTTCGCACAATGGCAGAGCAAGGAAACAATGGTGAGAACGTTGAAATGGATATCCTGCCAGATACGGTACATGCGGCTATTCTGGCACGTCTTGACCGTTTATCGCCTCAAGAGCGCAGCATCGTCCAGGTCGCATCAGTCGCGGGGCATTCCTTCCACGCAACAATGCTTCAAGCAATACTAAGCGACCTATCCCCTGATGAAATCACCGTTGCCCTCGACGAACTACTGGCACGCAACGTTATTGAACCTGCCGAAAAAGGGGAATATGGCCTGCGCCACACACTCATTCGAGATGTAGCATATGGAACGCTTTCTCGTGCGGATAGAATCCGATTTCACGCGGCAATTGTGAACTGGGCGGAACCTTTAGCTACAGAACATCCAGACGAGTACATGGAATTGTTTGCCTATCATTACCGCGAAGCATCACTGCTAGCCCGACAATCTGCTGTACCGCTTGAACTTCCCTTCGACCTGAATCGAGCTTTGCGTCCCTGGCGAAGACGAGATCGAGGAAGCTGGCTAGACCTGGACTTCTCCGAGTAATAAAAATTTACCCATGTTGTGCCGTGATTTATCACGGCTGTGTACTGGATAAAAACGCGCACAGCCGTGATAAATCACGGCACAACATAAAAAGGGTCACAATATTACCAATATCCTCAATGCTCGTCCCTGTCCCCCCACCAACTCATCGAAGGCATCCTGATACTCGTCAAAAGTGAAGTGGTGCGAGATGAGCGCAGCAATGTTCAATTGCTTCGTCGTATAGAGTTGCTCCGCCATCACCCACGCATTATCATCCGTACCGGAGCAACCGTAAACAATCAGGTTGTTGCGTACAAAAATGTCACCTTCGACACTGAATAATGCATTCGCTCCAGCATTTCCCATCAAGAGTACAGTACCACTCCGACGCGCCAGCAACATCGCTTCGACGGTCGCCTGTGTGTCACCTGTTCCCTCGAAGGTGATATTCGCACCTTTGCCACGTGAAAGGGCATGTACCAATCCCAACGCATCCTCGCGCCCAATGTTGATAGTATGGGTCGCTCCCATGCTTTTGCCAAGTTGCAACCTCTGCTCTCGAAAACCAATCATTACCAGGAGCGATGCTGGATACAGTGCATGTGCCACCTGCACTGCAAGCAATCCAGTCACGTCATCGCCTACAATTACGATGATGTGCGAAGCATGTTCTATGGATGAGGCCGCGTTATAGGGAAGTACATGTGTCGCGCTTCTCTGAAATGCACGAACAATTTCTGCTATCGGAGACAGCATCACGGCCTCTTCAAACGGCATACGTACTGGTATCTCACGAAGGCACGTCGGAGCAACAGTGACGTATTCGGCAAGGCCGCCGATAAGCTGATTATTTCCACCATCGGGCTGCTCGACAATCACGCGCTTTCCGGCAAGCGATGCAGAAACGTTTTGACCGACCTTTGCCACTTCCCCTACCCATATGGAGCCGGGAACAAAAGGAAATGGCTGCTCGGTCTGCATATTTCCCTTATAGTAGTTCGCATCCTGCGGCCCCAGATTGACGACACGAGGACATACCAGCACCTCATCATTTCGAGGCACTGGCATGTCCCATTCGACCATCTCAACTTGTTTCGGACCAGTTACTTGTATAACCTTCATACGCGCCATTGTACAAACATCGAGAGAACCAGCGCAAGGGCGAATACGGCACAGAATATCAGGTGTAATTGTGCCGTGCGCTTGATTCCAAGCACGAAAGCCATTCGATCCTTCGCATGTAGCACTGCGCTTACATTTAGATATGCGAGGGGAAATGTGAGCCAGACGAGTAGGCTCAACAGAGGAAAGACGCCCGTAAGCGCGAAAATCGTTACCGCGACATAGCTACCAATGAGTAGAAAGGCGTGGAAACGCTGTCCGAAGCGTTGCCCAAAACGCACTGGCAGCGTGAGTTTGTTGACTGCAAGGTCGTCTTGATAGTCGCGTGTGTTGTTCATATTGAGAATGGCAACCACGATGAAACCGACGGGAATGCTCGCGGCAAAGGCCACCCACGACCAGCGCGGTATCTGCACGTAGTACGATCCCCACGTCATCAGAAAGCCCATCGCAATATACACCATCACATCACCGAGGCCGCGACTGGCAAATTTGAACGGTTTTGCGCTATAAAAGTACGCAATCGCCATCGCTACTAACCCGAATAAAAGGATAACTGGTCCTACGAGCAAGACAAGAAGAATGCCGAGCAGAGCCGCAATGAGGAAGCTCAATATTCCTGCGCCCAGCACCTCATTCGCCGTCATCTCGTTACGGAAAATGACCGTCGTTGCGCCGAGTGAACCCTCGTGGTCGAGTCCATAGCGATAATCAAAGTATTCATTAAAGTAGTTCGTGCCAATCTGCAAGAGTAAGCAGGAGAAGAGTGTCAGCAGAAATGGTGCGAGACGAAACGTATGCTCATACGCTGCCAGTGCTGTGCCAACCAGCACAGGACTGATAGCAGCCGTCAGCGAAAAGGGACGGCTCGTTTTAAGAACTGCTCTCCACGACGGCAAACGTCCACGTGTCGGAGCAGTTGGGACAGTCCGCGATACCGATGCATCTTTCATACTATTTTACCTCATATATCTACAATTCCGTAGTAGAAATGAATTTCGTATATCTGTCTTTCCTTTTATGATAACAATATTTCAAGGAGTTCTCTTTCCATTTACTATAGTAGAGAAAAGCAAAGAAATCGACAAGGGGCCGTGAACATCTAACTGATGTTGTCCCGAAGAGCCTGAAAAAGAGAGCTTTCTCCATCGAGATGCTGTAGATGTGCAATTCATTGCACATCTACAGCATCTCGATGGAAACTCCAAAACAAAGGTAACATATTGCAACCAAATAGTATTGTTATTCGTGTACCCCTCAGTGATACACAACACGAGGAGTTGAAATGATCGGGGCGAGCGAGGGGTTGCCTTTAGACACTTCAACGACAACCTCTTGTACAGTGTGTACTCACGGTAACACACTATAGCTTACCCCTCAATGAACATCTATTCTGAACAATTGAAACATATCAGAAAGGGAGATAACTTCCATGTCAGCAGCAAATGCAGCCGCAAATACGGCACAAGATGCACAGCAGCAATACTTCCGCATCACTGATCAGGTTCCAGAAGAGGTCTGGTATTGGGCCGCACTCGGCTCTATCATCATCTCCGCTTCGTTGTTCGCATTCAACAAGCGTGACTGGAGCATCTTCGTTGGGCAGTGGCCGCCCACCTTCTTACTGTTCGGCCTCTTCCACAAGGTGTTGCGCCCATCTCGTTACTAGTTTGTAGCGCATCCCTATCAAGAAAACAATGCATATACGGCTCGTCTGCGGCATACGCTGTTTGTATGCATAGCAGATGAGCCGTTTTATTGACATCTTCAATGATTTGCAGGTACTATTTACATATGCAATTCGTATAGGTGAAAGGAGCGTCCAATGCAAAATCCAGAAGCGACAAGGAAATGGACTGACCTACGTGGCATTGCCCTCGTTACTATTGACGGCGGCAAAAAAGAGGGGACACTCGACGATCTCTACTTCGATGCACAAACAACAGGTATTCGTGCATTACGCATCAAGACGAGCATGTTTGGGCATCGTGCCTTACTGGTTAGCTCAATCAACGCTATCGGCACTGATGCTATTACCTTCGCCAAAGAAGACATGCTTATCGAAGAGAAAAGCGATGCACTCCTTTCCAACATGCCATTTGGAAGCGAGTTGCTCAACTACAAAGTGTTGACTGAAGGTGGAACGGTTGTCGGTAGCATCAATGATTTCATACTGGATGTGAGCAATCCTGCACAACTTCATATCGTTTCTTACGAACTTCCAGGCACATTGTTTGGGCGGCTCGGCGGTCATCGCCCTATGTTTGCCGCCACTCAGGTCGTTCGCTATGGACGCGATGTAATAGTTATTCCCGACTCTGTAGCCGAGACATTGAAATAGAGCTATGAAAATCGCGTACTCCACACTCGCCTGTCCACAATGGACAATTGAGGAAGCCGTCACTGCCGCAGTTCGCTATGGCTACGATGCCATCGAATGGCGGCTGGCGGACGGGGAACTTATCGGGCCAGAGACGCCACAATACGTCCTTCGTCGTTTGCGCGATGTCCCTGAAGCCAATGGTATCGCTATTGCCTGCCTTGATACATCATGTCAGGTCGTGCGAGCAACAGCTCAAGAACGGACGGAGACGATACAGGCTACTCAACGCATGATTGATATAGCAGCTTATCTCGGTGCTACCTGTGTGCGCGTCTTCGGCGGCTCACTACCAGATGGAGCAACTCACGCCTCTATCATCGCGCCAACCGCCGAAGTCCTGGATAGCATTGGAACATATGCGGCTACACATAATATTATTGTCATGCTTGAAACACACGACGCCTGGTCTGATAGCGCGAACGTAATGGCACTTATTCGTGCTACCGCCTCGCCAGCAGTCAACGTCTTATGGGATATTCACCACACGTACCGATCTGGCGAAACACCAGCACAAAGCGTCTCAACACTTGGCTCTTCCATCGCCTATGTGCATGTCAAAGATGGGCGTCCCCTACCAGATATACCCGATGCATGGGAGTTATGTCTACTCGACGAAGGCGTTGTTCCCTTGCAAGAGGCATATACTGCTCTCAAGCAGAATGGTTACGATGGCTATATCTCGCTTGAGTGGGAAAAAAAGTGGCATCCAGAGATTGATGAACCGGAAATCGCACTTCCACAGGCCGCGCCTTTGCTCCGTGCTGGCTGGCAACGCGCTTAACAGAACGTAATTGGCGCATTTGTCAAATCATCGGGGCTTGTAGGGACAGGTTTACCACGTCCGCACATTGGGGGAATGATCGAACCAGACGGACGTGGTAAACCTGTCCCTACATATTCTACGTCCATTGGTGCATTCATCAGTTATGTAGGTTAACAAAGTAGATTAAGGTTCATTATGTGCAATGTAAGGCGTCAACCTGCATTGACGATGAGGTACACAGCCAGCGCAACGCCAATCACACAGGCAACAATAGTGAGCAAAATGGCAAAACTCATCGGCGGATGAAACCGCTCTTCATCAATAGCGCGGCGCGTTCGCAAAAAGCTCAAAAGTGCAACAACCATCATCACGACACCAAGAATAGTGAGCATGACACCGATTATCGCAGAATAGTGAATGGTAGAAGCCTGCTGCCCGCTCTTAAGACCAAGTTCCCGTAAGAGCAAATTGAAGCGTTCTACGACAAAGCCAAAGGTGATAGTCGCTAACCCGGTGCGAATCCATGCCAGAAAGGTACGCTCATTCGCAAGATGGTCTGATACCTTCTTGCTCACGCTTTCTTTCCTCTCGCGTGATGACGGCTTATCTTCGTGTGTCTCCTGCGTCTCCTGCGTCTCCTGTGCCTCTTGCGATTGCGCCATACTGCACCTTACTTCGCTCCTTTATGCCTGCCCATTGCAAGCGTCTGTGGAAGCGTACCACCCGTTGGCTCTCTCGTCAATAATCCCATGCTCCCTTTATACTTGAAGATGTAGAAGAGCAACAAAATCGAGGGAATAATGATAATCATGCCAATGAGGATACCGATGAGCAGCAACAATTGTGTACTCGGCGTACTGGCAGCCGCATTGATAGTGATGTGCGGCGGAATAATATAGGGGATTTGCGAGACGCCCCACGTACCAAGCATAAACGCAGTTTCGGCAATGATGAGGACACGCGCAAGACGATAGTAGCCGAAAAAGAGCGTTCCTGCCGCCGCTACGCCAATCAGCATGGTAGCAATCACAAGGCCGATAGCATGATTGAGCATTCCGCCCCAGATGATAGGAGCTTCTGATGGTGCGAGACCAAGCCCAAGCGCACCCAGTACCGCCGTGATCGCCCCTGCAATGAGACCGCGAGTGCGAAACATCTGCGCGATATCATCCTCTTTATTATTCGTCGCTTCAACAGTGAGAAAAATTGCCGAGACAGTGGCACACAGAGCCAGCGAGAGAAACCCGATAGTCAATGCAAACGGCGTTAGCCAGAGCGAGCCAAGATTTGATGCAGACTTCGGCCCGGTATCGGGTACATTTCCGCTCGCCACTGCCGCCGCCGAGACACCCAGGAAAAAGGGCGTGATGATACTGGCAAAGCTGAATATACGGTTCCAGATACGCATCGACGTTCGGCGTAACCCGTGTGTGCGAAAAATGAAGGCCGAGCCACGCAACACTGAGCCTATCAGCGCGAGCGTCAATGGGAAGAAGAGAACAGCCACTATCGTCGCAAACGCCCTCGGAAACCCTGAGAACAGGCCAACCACCAGAAAGACCAGCCACACATGATTCGTCTCCCACACAGGCCCCAGTGCGCTATCGATCAATTCATGAATGCGCTCCTCATGATGACCAAACGCCAGCAAATCCCAGATGCCCGCGCCGAAGTCCGCACCACCAAGCACAGCATACGTGATGAGCGCGAACCAGAGAACGCTAATCGTAATGTATGGTAATGTTATCATCATTAGACCCCTATTTGCTCTTCTTGATCGATATCACTACCTTCGCCTTCAACACTGCCACTTGCGACGACCTGCCACTCCATCTTCGGCAACGGCCTTCGTGCCTGACGCACCAGTAACACAATCATGGTTATTGCCAGCACGATGTAGATGATAACAAAGACCAGGAAGCTGATGTCGAGGAAAGGAGCCGTCGTCACCGCATCGCTCGTTCGCAAGACACCATAAATGACAAAAGGTTGACGACCCTCTTCCGTCACTGTCCAGCCCAACTCGACCGCGACAAAGCTGAGGATGCCCGACAGGATGACACCCCATAACAGCAACTTACTCTCTGGCACAGTAGAAAAACCAGAATATGACCGCGATGGCAAGGGCAAAGAAAGCACTCCCAACCATGCCATCGAAAGCAAGATGCACAGGCAAGGGATTCGGCCTGATATCTGGCGGAAACGAGTTCAGGCCACGAATAACGGCATTCGGATTATAGGCAGCAAGCAGACTCAGACCATCAGGAATATCGATAGAGAAGTAGTACGTCCCCTGTCCTGTCTGGGTATTGTAAATCGGGAAACCGCCGATGTGGAGCGGCACATGGCTCGATGTCTCGAAGACGCCTTCCATCGCCGCAAGCTTCGCAGGTTGCGAGCTATACAGGTAGCGTGCATTGAAGTCGCCACTCACAATCTGTAACGGCGTGGCAATCAACGCAACCGCGAGTCCCAGCACAAGCCCGTAGCGATGATACTGGTCACGCTTTCCACGTAGCATCGCAAAAGCATAGAATGCTGCCGTGCCAAAGCCCATTGCAACATAGCAGGCAAGCAGCATATGCACGGTCTCATACGGCGTACTTGGATTGAAAATCGCCTTGACAGTATCAATACCCGTCAATTTGCCATTCTGGAAGATGAAGCCCGTCGGCGTGTTCATCCACGAGTTCGTGGTCACGATAAACCATGTCGAGGCAGCACCACCAATCCATATCGGGAACGAGCAGAGCCAGTGCTGAAACGGCGGCAGACGATTCCAGCCATACAGATAGATGGCGAAGAAAATAGCTTCCTGGAAGAAGGCAAAACCCTCGAAGGCGAAGAGCGGCCCAATAATTTCACCGATATAGTTGATATACGTGGGCCACAGCAAACCCAGCTCGAACTCGACGATTGTGCCAGAGACCGCGCCAATCGCAAAGACTATCGCGGCAGACCTCGACCAGCGACGCGCCAGCGTCATCCATACGGGGTCTTTCCTGTAAATCGCAATGCCCTCTGCAATACAGAGCAGGAGCGGCAACCCGACGCCAATTACCGAAAAGATAATGTGAAATACGAGCGATGTACCCATTTGCGCTCGCGCAGCGAGTAGATGAGGCATACGTTATTACCTTTATATGCTATGCAAGTCGACACTCCTTCGCCTTACATTGACCGTGTGAAATAGACCTGCTCTCTACACGCTTCACATACTTGGAACGATGCATTATATCGTGTCAAGATTATTCCAACCATAACTCACTTCATCCAGTATCATACCGCCAAGTTCCAGTTGCTGCGTCGAGATATACGTACCACCCAGTGTCTCATAGAACTTACGTGCTGAAACGTTATCGGCGGCAACCCACAGTACCATCGACTGATATCCCTGCTCTCGAAATTTCTCGACAAGGGTGCGAGTCAGACGGCTCCCCAGACCATGCCGTTGCACTGCTTGTAACAGATACATTGCGTAAATTTCACAGTGGTAGATGTCAGTCTCACGTGGATTGTCGGTATCGGTGCGATTTGGCCCACCCGACGCGAAACCAACGATACGCCCTTGCTCATTCTCCGCAACAAAGGTCATCACCTGAGCATCCTGTAATTGATGCTCCCACATCAGTTGTCGCCGCTCAACCGACAGATTTGCTAACTCCTCTTCGGACATGATGCCTTTATACGTAGTGCGCCAACTGGCAACATGCACTTCCGCGATAGCCTGTGCGTCCTCTATTCGCGCACGTCGGATTGTCTCGGTCATAAAAACTACTCCCTTCACCCAATATACATGCTATAATACTTACAAAAATATCACAGGTTTGACAGGAGATATAGCATGTCTCATCAAATGACTATTACATTAGACGATCAGGAATACCAGACTCTCATTGCCGAAGCCGCTAAAAATGGCATACGCCCCGAAACACTTCTCCATGAAATTATGGCTCAGCGTCTACTCACTTCTACACAAACATCACATCCGCTTACCGAGCAAGAGTTTATGGAAAAACTTTATAGAGAAGGTGATTTAATTAACCTTCCTTCTAACGAACCACTTTCGTCAGAAGAAGAGGCCGAACGAGAGAGACTAGGCAAATTGTTTGCCATTGGCAAACCTGTATCTGAGATGATTATCGAAGATAGGGGCCATATTAATGGCTAGTTATACACTTCCAGCACATCTTCGCAACCTCACACAACATCTCCAACTCGACGAACAGGTACAACTCAACATACCCGGCATCTGGGTCACGGGTCGCACAACCGCATCTCAACAGAGTGAGCAACAAAAGGGGCAGGACGAACAAAGCACACAATCTCGCTCCACAACCTGTGATATCGTCCTCACCAACCAGCGGCTCCTCGGCTACGCACATATCCGTTTCCCACGCGAACGCCTCTTTCTGGAATCCTTCCCTTTGAATATGCTCAAAGCAGTATCCTTACGTCAGAAATCTCATGAGCCGCTCTTTCACGAGTTGCTCATCAGCGATGGGCAGAGACGCGCCTACTTACGCTCATCACGCCCTAAAATTGAGCAACTCTATGAGGCATTACGCACATCCAACACACCTCTAACTGCTGACACGACACAGCCAACTCCAACGTCACAGGAAGAGACACCAGAAACTTCGGCAGAGCAACCATCGCTGCCAGCAACAGTCTATGGTCGCCAGGATATTCGCCGTCCTTTCGATCAATCGCCGCTCGGCATCACCATCCTCTTTATTGGCGGTTTGCTACTAGAAATTCTCGGTGTCATCCTCTGGAGCGTGACGCAGAGTCCAGAGATTGGAATTCCTCTCTGTATCGCGGGCTTCGTCGGTGTCATTGCTGCGACAACACAACGACGCCGACACCGCATGTAACATCATTGCGTCTGCACATATGCATCCGCTATCTGTCGTGCCAGTTCCTGTTCATAAGAATCAGCAACAGGCATCTTCGGGAAGTATTCTTGCGCTATCTTGTTCGCGGCAAGAAAGACACCGAAACGATGCAGACAATAGGCTGGCGTCTGTTGTGGCGTTTGTGGCATTCCCCCTTGTAACGTGACGATGCCTACACAACCAGCAGCGAAATTGTCGGCAGAGTTATATACCCATGATGTCAGGTAGTAGCTCGGCAATACTCGTGCCAGCGATTTATCACCTGCGACATTGCTTATCGCTGAGGCACATGCCGGTCCCATTTCCATTGCCACATCGCCTGAAAAGACGCCGGGGTCTAACTGTGAAAAATTGGACACAGCATGCCATTGTGAGCCATCCCAGGATATTTGCAGTGGTATCAGGTGATTTTGTGGCGTCACACCCTGTGGTTGATCGGGTTGATTAGCCGCAACCACTTTACCATTCAACGTCTTGTAGTCCCATCTATACGAGACGACCGCTAAGACATCCCACATTTGTGAAGGGGCAGATGCTTCACCGAACGGTGCACTGAATAGTTGGGGCGCGGTGCAGAAAAGATGGCAGTCCTGCCCTTCATATGCACAATCTGAATTGTCGATGACAAGCACCTGGCTACAGGTGCTGACCGCCATATCCATCGTATCCAGTTGATACTTTAGTGTCGCGGTGAGTGGCTCTTTCGCTACCCCAAGCGAGTTTTTCGCTGTGTTGGATGCGTATACCTCGCCGACACGCACCGTCTCGGAAGGCGCGTTCGCGTCCAGTGCCTGCTGTGCCGCCTGCATAAGTGCGCTCTGGGAATTGGAAGGCAGGTCAATGAGCGTCACTGGAAACGAAAAAAGCCAGGCACTATGCAACGTCGTCGTCTGGATAAAACTATTGAAATCGCAGCTATCCACGCGAAAATCAGGGGGGACAGAGACGGTACAGGAGCGTGGGGGAAATGGTGCAGCTACCCATGTGAGCATATGTTTTCCACGTGAGAGCTGCAACGGTGGCTCACTCCGTATCGGGTCGGGCAGGTGAGTCACACGCTTCCCATCGACATAAAGATGGCCCCATGGCGGCTCACCCGCGATGTAGAAACGGTCTGTACCTGGGGTCAACATAGAAGTCGGCGTCACAGGAGGAGAGAACGTGCGTACCAGCGTCTGGCGTGTGGGAGCATAACTTCCCAACAATACTATCAGGAGCAAGCTGGCAAAACCGACCGTAAAGACTAGTTGTCCCCTTCTTTGTCGTATCGAGAAGCGTGGGGACAATGACACACGAGTGGATTTTTTCATGGGTCGCACCTCGTCTGAATGCTCTGAAAACTCCGTCTGCTCCGTCTGCTGTGTCTCGCCAAGATTTCCTACACTCCCTACGCTCCAAATCGTTTCCTTATATTCCTCTTGCCCCTTTTGCTTTCCTTGCTCTTCACTTTGCTGAACTGGCAATATATCCTCATCATCAATATCGACGATTTCTATTTCAAGCTCCTCATCACTCTCATAGGGATGGCTCCAATCGTCGTCTCGCTCGTGCTGTGGGTTCCAAGGATTCACCGCTTGCTCCTGTTTGGTCTTGCGCTCTATTTGAATGTGGCGTGTCCATTACGCCTTTACTCCTACACGGACATCATAGTCGTTTTGGATATCAACAATTGGAAATAGGAAACGTTCTCTTTATTGTACAGCATACTCATTCCACTTGCTGATACGATGTCGCTAATTGTTGGGCAAGACGTTGTTCATAAGCGTCGGCAACGGGCAAATTGGGCCAGTATT
>DAIQNC010000037.1:0-12868 GCA_036788655.1 Ktedonobacteraceae bacterium | reverse complement strand
CGCTTCTCAAAAATGGTCGCGCCAGATGTAAAGGTCTATCTAAAGCGCGAGGATTTAGCACATACTGGAGCGCACAAAATCAACAATGCGCTGGGACAGGCACTGCTGGCAAAGCGTATGGGCAAGAAACGTATCATCGCTGAGACAGGTGCGGGTCAGCATGGCGTGGCAACCGCGACGGTCTGTGCGATGCTCGGCCTTGAGTGCATTGTCTACATGGGCGAGGTCGATATCGAGCGTCAATCACTGAATGTCTTTCGCATGAAACTGTTAGGAGCGCAGGTACAAGCTGTCAGCAGTGGGACACGTACTCTTAAAGATGCTATCAATGAGGCTATTCGTGATTGGGTAACGAATGTTGAAACCACCTTCTATCTGATTGGTTCCGCAATCGGACCGCATCCCTACCCACGCATTGTACGCGACTACCAATCGGTCATCGGGAGCGAGACACGGCAGCAGATTCTCAAGCAAGAGGGACGCTTACCCGATATCGTCATGGCATGTGTGGGTGGTGGTAGTAACGCTATTGGTATATTCTATCCTTTCGCCGATGCCACACAGGTCAAGCTTATCGGTGTCGAAGCTGGTGGGAAAGAGCTAACACCGGGTAAACACGCCTCTACCCTCGTAGCAGGTACACCCGGCGTTCTGCACGGCACACTCACCTATCTTCTGCAAAACGAGGATGGACAGGTACTCGATACGCAAAGCATCTCCGCTGGCCTCGATTATCCTGGAGTGGGGCCAGAGCATAGCTACATGAAAGAGACCGGACGCGCTACCTATGTCTCCGCCGATGACGAGACGGCGTTACGAGGCTTACAAGTATTGAGCAGAACTGAAGGTATCATTCCGGCATTGGAACCTGCTCATGCGCTTGGCTACCTGTTAGAAATGGGTGAACGTGGTGAGATACCAGCAGGCTCGCTTATTGTTCTCAACCTGTCGGGACGTGGAGATAAGGATGTCATCACTGTGGCAAAGGCATTGAACGTCGATTTGTAGGAAAGGGTATGTATGACTACCTTTCGCTATCATCCTGACATCATCGCTCGCTTCCATACGATTGTTGGCGGTGTCATCGTTGTGCCAGAAGTGACAAATGCGCCGACATCGCAAGAGTTACGCGAACGATATTATGAGGAGCAACAAGCGGTATTGCGTCGCATCGGGAATACGCCATTGAGCCAGATAGCTGCACTGGCAGCATGGAGAAATGCCTTTCGTGGTTTCAGCGTTGACCCGACGCAATACCGTAGTGCCGCCGAAGCTCTTTTACGTCGCCTCACGAAAAAGGGCGATATTCCGAGTATCAACACACTTGTTGATATCGGCAATCTCGTCAGCATTCGCTATGCTCTGCCCATTGCCGTCTTCGATACACGAATGCTGCAAAGTCCAATCACTGTCCATTTTGCCGACGGGACTGAACGTTATACAACACTCGGCCAGGACGAAGTGGAGCATCCTGATGTAGGTGAGGTCGTCTTCACCGACGAAACAGGGCTTGTCATCGCACGACGCTGGTGCTGGCGACAGAGCGAGCAGAGTGCGGCCCAACTCGACACGACACAGGTTCTCATTACCGTCGAGGCACATCATGCAGAAGGGAAACGCGATGTACAGGCAGCATTGAATGACCTACTTGCACTGCTGCAACCTTATGTTCGTAATCCGCTTGCCTACACAATACTCGATAAGGCTCATACTTCTACAGGAAGCGAGGAACTCAATGAAACTCGTTGATTTGAGCCACACCCTTGAGTCTGGAATGCCTTCGTATCCTGGCTTACCTGTACCGCAATTTCACACGTGGTTTACGCATGGGGAAAACGCGAGTCGAGGCACATATGCTCCTGGTACAACCTTTCAGATAGCAACATACGATATAGGCGGGAACACGGGAACGTACATCGACGCACCTTTTCATCGTCATCCAGAAGGTCAAGACCTTGCTGGGCTGCCATTAGAGAAACTGGCAAATATCCCAGGTATCGTTGTCACGCAATTGAAAGAGGGGGCAATCGGGCCAGAGGCATTTACGAATATAGATGTGAGTGGCAAAGCGGTTTTAGTTCGTACCGATTGGTCAAAACATTGGAAAGGCGATTACTTCCACTCCGGCCCTTTCCTGACAGCAGAGGCATGTCACTATCTTGTACAGGCTCAAGTTGCTCTAGTAGGCATCGATTGTGCAAATATTGATGACATGAACGATGCTACCAGACCTGCACACACTGTATTATTAGCGGCAGGCATTCCAATTGTGGAACATTTGCGTGGGCTAAATCAATTGCCTACAGAGAATTTTCGTTTTTTTGCAGTACCACCAGCAATTAAAGGCGGTACATCGTTTCCAATACGAGCCTTTGCCATTTATGAATAGACAGGGAGATACATATGGAAGTTCAACAACAAAGCGTCAAAGAGCGCAAAGCAGATATCACATCCAACATACCTGCGACAAAAATCACACAAGCCTTTGAGCGAGCGAAACGCGAACATCGCGTCGCACTCATGCCCTACTTCATGTGTGGCTATCCGTCGGCGGCACAGAGCGTCGAAATCGTTCTCGCGGCAGCAGAGAGTGGTGCGGACATCATCGAACTGGGAATGCCATTCAGTGACCCCCTCGCCGATGGTGCAACAATTCAACATGCGGGTCACATTGCCCTCGAACGTGGTATGAGCATTCAGGGTTGTATGGATGTCGCACGTCAGGTATCCGCAAAAACTGATGTTCCTTTGTTGCTCATGGGCTATTACAATCCTGTGCTGGCGTATGGCATTGAGCGTTTCTGTGCTACTGCACGAGCCAACGGTGTATGCGGACTCATCATTCCAGACCTGCCAGTCGAAGAGGCGCAAACACTTCTTGAAGCAGCAAAACGCAACGGCCTCTCCATGACGTTTCTCGTACCACCAACCGCACCAGATAGCCGCATAGCGCAGGTAGCAGAACTTGCCGCAACAATACCCGGCAGTTTTATCTACTGCGTCTCACTAAGTGGCGTAACAGGTTCACGTACTTCCCTTCCAGAGCATCTACAGAGCTTTATCGCTAAAGTACGTGGCTATACGAAAGATAAAAACATACCGCTTGCGGTCGGTTTTGGCCTATCAACGCCTGCACATATAGCCGAAGTCTCACGCTATGCCGATGGTGCTGCTGTTGGAAGTGCGTTTGTTCACTTGATAGACCGTCATGCCGAGGCCGAGCAAGTTGAGGCTGTGAAACAATATATACAGAGTTTGCGTCAGAAATAGTGCAAATTTTCCATACCGCTTTTTGCGTTCGCTATGTACACTTCTCGTAATTAGCGTTTTGTATGGTCGCAATTCATGGAGCCTGTCTACTCACAACGAACGCTCTGTTTCCACACAAGCTCCATGAATTGCGACCCCTACATCAACTGGAAGGATGCAGAACCGAATAGGTACATCCTTGTCACGATATGTAACTATCTTATACAATGAACAGCATATGTGCCGATTGCTCATGTATCAGGCAGGCACAAATGTTTTTATAGAAGGGGTAGTTACGGGAAATGTTTTGTCGAGGCATTCGAGGAGCGACAACGGTTGAACGCAACGACCGTGAGGAGATTCTTGCAGCAACTACAGAGGTGCTTCAAATGCTCATCGAGCGCAACGATATCGAGCCAGAAGATGTAGCCAGTGTCATCTTCACTTTGACGGAAGACCTGGATGCGGAGTTTCCGGCATTGGCGGCTCGTTATCTTGGCTGGACAGAAGTTGCACTTATCTGTATGCGCGAAATTCCTGTACCAGGAAGTTTGCGCTCGTGTATCCGAATTTTGATACACGTAAACACAACACGTAGCGCGTCGGAAATTCAACACGTCTATATGAAAGGGGCAGTAAATCTGCGCCCAACATTCAGCGCAACGTCTTCTTAAAAAAAGAGAGCGCAAAGGCGTATTTTTGTGAGACGACAATCATGACAGAGGCGTCACGATGCGTCGCGGAAGGGCAAAGACGCACCTGCATAGCATTTTTAGTTGTATTCACAGGAGCAGTATTCCATGATTGTCGTGATGAAGTCGTCATCAACCCCACAGCAAATTGAACATGTACTCAACTTTCTTGACCGACATGGTTTGACCGGACATCCATCAATCGGTGTAGAGCGTACCGTAATTGGCGTTCTTGGAGCGGTTGGAGCCTCTGGCGCACCCGGTAGCATTGGTGGTATTCAGCCAGACATAGAAGACTCATTGGGTGGTTTACCAGGAGTAGAAAACGTTCTGCGCGTCTCCAAACCATATAAGCTCGCTAGCCGCGAATTCCACCCGGAAGATACCATTGTCGAAGTTCCAACTCCGTGCATCTCTGGCGGTAAGGCACGTATCGGCGGTGCATCCGTTATCATGATGGCAGGGCCGTGTACCGTCGAGAGTGAAGAGCAACTGATGACAACGGCACAGGCTGTCCGCGAGGCTGGAGCTACTATTCTGCGTGGTGGCGCGTTCAAGCCTTCGACCTCACCTTATGGCTTTCGTGGCATGGGTGAAACAGGTCTCAAGTTACTGGCAAAGGCACGTGACGAATTTGGCATGTCCATCATCACCGAAGTCATGACGCCCACGGATGTCGCTATGGTGTGCGAATATGCTGACATTCTGCAAATCGGCACACGTAATATGCAGAATTATATGCTTCTCGACGAGGTTGGGCGCACACAGAAGCCCGTCGTCCTCAAACGTGGCATGTCCGCAACCATCGAAGAGTGGCTTCTTGCCGCCGAATACATCCTCTCGCAGGGCAACCGCAACGTTATTCTGTGTGAGCGTGGCATCCGTACCTTCGAGAAGATGACGCGCAACACGATGGACATTAGTGCAATTCCGCTCATCAAACAACTGTCGCACTTGCCCATCATCTCAGACCCTAGCCAGGGAACAGGCCGCCGCGATCTCGTCGGCCCTATGTCACTCGCATCTATCGCTGCTGGAACTGACTCTTTACTTATCGAGGTTCATCCTAACCCCGACGAGGCTCTGAAAGATGGAGCGCAATCATTGACTATAGGGCAATTCAAGGAACTGATGCCACAGGTACAAGCGGTGGCAAAGGCGATTGGACGCACTGTTACTACAAGATAGCAAGATTGTACAGGTAGAAAAGCCCGCTACAGCATCAGCACTTGTTGTTGATGTTGTAGCGGGCTTTTCCACCTGATGCTCTTCTTTAGGATGGCCTCGTTTGAATGCGGTCAGGTACAAGTATTTCATCAGTCACAGGTTCTGTACCTGGACCTAATCTCGTTCGCTATCGAGTTCTTTCATGCTAAACCTATAGCAGATACGTGGGGGCCGTTTAATCCAAGTTGACGAACAATCATAAGAGTCTCCTCGTCTTATAGAAACAGCGTTTCTCAAACAATCAAGCTATCGACGCCGTTGTAGGAATGCTGTCCGCGAACTCCTGCACAAGTTTGAGCAGACGCGCAGGTTGCTCAATCTGTGGGAGATGCCCAGCTTCTGGAATAAGTTCAAAATGAGCGTGAGGCAATGATTGGGCATAGATACGACCATATTCAACGTCTGCCACACGGTCGCTCTCTCCCCAAACAACAAGAACTGGGATTCTCACATGCCTGAGACGACGCTGTAACTTTGGATCGCCGCCCAACCTCTTGCTATCATACACATAGAGTGTCTGTGTATTTGCTTTCCTGGTAGCAATCTGCTCAGGTGGTATGGTCGATGGGTCAACACGGAAGGCCGCTGGATTGTGGAAGCTGAGAGCAGACAGAGTATCGGGAGTCAATGTGGACACATCAGGAATTGGATGCCCATCCACCTGAATACCCACGCTATCTACCAGGACGAGACCACTTATCAGGTGCGCAGTATCGTACAAGGCCATTGTAGATGCAATCCAGCCACCTATCGAGGAGCCAATAACCAGGACATCCCGCAGGTCGAGTCGTTCAAGCAGTTCAAGGTAGGCAAGAGCAAGATCATCAATACTGTCGAACCATTCAGGACGTGGCTCACCCTCGAAGCCAGGATGAGTTGGCACCAGGACGTGGGCATATGTGGATAGCCCTGCGGCGAGGCCAGCCACAGTCTGTGGGCCACCACCACCATGTAAAATGAGCATAGGGCGACCACTATTTCCTCGCTCGTCAAAGCGCACAGTCAAGCCATCATCAAAAGACTCTTTTCGAGTTTGGATAGAAGCAGGTAACGTGTTCATGGAATTTCCTTTTTCCATTGAGTCTATTTTTATTACTCGCTCTACATTGTTCAAGCAGAGGAAAATTTGCTAAGAAACAACCTCTGTGTCGTAGTGTGCCATCAATTCAGCAAATTGTTGCGGACCGAGAGCTATATCTGCCTGAATGAGTTTGCTCATTTCCTCAAAGTAGCCAAGATACAGTGGAGGAGTAAACGTGTTAAGAAAACGAGCGAGCTTATCAGTCGGATTGCTGAACGTATGAATGGTTCCAATCGGCACCATCACGAACGCACCCTGACTGGCTCTCATTGTCTCTGTACCAACCAGAAACTCCAATTCACCTTCGAGGATGTAAAAGCCTTCTTCATGTGAATGATGGATATGAGGAGGAGGTGTGAGGGCATGAGGAGGCACTTCAAATTCAGCAATGCCAAGTGTTCCTCGCGTATGCGTCCCATCTTCCTGTACCACCATATGAATAGAGCCAAGTGGAAGAACGTGTCCTTCTCCCATCTTCAAAACCACAGCATTCATGAAAATTTCCTTTCTTAAAGTGTTTGTATGAGCTAGCACTGATGCGTACCAGTGGCAAGGAAGGATGCACTTGACTCTAGTCTTTTTAGTGACACTGCCTTCTGAAAAGGAGTATACTCTGACCAGGGTGATATGTCTAATACTTATTTTAGAGCGAAGGTGATGCTTCAAAAGCATCACAGGGAAAGGAACGTAAAGAAATGGAACTTCGTCAACTGACCTATTTTCTTACAGCAGTTCAGACTCGCAGTTTCCGCAAGGCTGCCGAAATATGTCTCGTCGCACAGCCAGCCCTGAGCCGACAGATTGCGGCATTAGAGGAAGAATTGGGAGTATCTTTGTTCACACGAGCGAAGCAACGCATTACGGTCACAGCGGCAGGCAACGAGTTTGCTATATATGCGAGGAATGTGCTTGAGCAACTTCAGCAGGGTCAACAGGCGATGGTCAACATGCAGGAAGGAATAGAGGGAACAATTACGTTAGGATGTGTCGAACCACTCGCAACAGCGTTCTTGCCAGTTATGTTTCAGTCTTTCCACCAACGCTACCCACGTGTTCGTTTTGATGTCCGCGTCTTACGCACAGATGACATCATGACACTGATTGAACACGAAGAGGTTGACCTGGGCTTGATTTTTGATCCCACGATCCGACCAGAGGTACTCGTGTTCAAAGAACTCTTCCGACAGTCGCTTCATGTATTGATGCCAGCACAGCATCCCCTTGCTCAGAAGTCACACCTATCTCTTACGCTCGAAGAGGTACTTGCAGAGCCGCTTCTCTTGTTACGTCAAACAGCACGGCTACGACGCATCATCGACCGTATCCTTCTGCAAAGAGGAATGGCTGTGCAACCGATTGTGGAGATAGACTCTCTGGAAGGACTAAAAGAGTTGGTGAAACAGGGAAGTGGCATTACCTTCATACTGCCAGCATTACTCGGATTAGATCCGGGTGCGAATAACGTTGCTGTTGTTCCACTCGCCGATGTGACCGAGCAGTTTATCTTTGCCCTTGTCTATCGGCGGTTTGGCTCAATTTCCAAACCTGCAAGACAATTTATGAACGTTGTAACACAAAATGAAGTCAACAGAGAATCGGGTAAATAGGAGAAGCTATGTTCATTCCTCATCGTTACACATAGGACGATTGTAACAAATGTTACTGCACTATCACGTCTACGTATTGAAAAATATAACTCTTCAAATCTACAAAGCTGATTATCGCTCAAAACGGAGAAGGCAATGAATCTAGGACGAATTCTTGTACTCTTTGGCGTGGTACTGCTCATCGGAGTTATTATTTACTCAGTAGTGACGCCGGGTGTTTTTCTAAATCCCACCACCAATGCAAAGTCCAATTCTATAACTACTCATGTTGCTCATGTTAAACCTAAAGTTCTGCCTTCGCCGACGCCCACACCTATTCCACTGCTCAACCTTACGCAGTATGTCAATCCTTTTATTGGCACACAACCGGGTTCTCCGATACCCAATTTCACCGAAAACAGTGCCAATACATTTCCCGGTGCGGATGCCCCTTTCGGAATGATGCAGTGGAGTCCAGATACAACATCCAATCTACCCGGCGGTTATGATTACAACGATACCGCCATAAAAGGCTTCAGCCTCACTCATCTGAGCGGTGCGGGATGTACTGTGTATAGTGATATCCCCTTCATGCCCTTCGTTGGTTCTGTAGTTGCATCTCCTGCTATTTATGGTGCGAATTACTATTCAAGCTTCTCCCATAGCAGTGAAAAGGCTTCTCCTGGTTATTACAGTGTGCAGCTTACAAAGTCCAATATCAAAGCAGAACTTACTGTTACTCCCCATACTGGTCTCGGTCGCTTTACCTATCCCTCCTCCACATCTTCCGTTATGCTCATAAACACCGGAGGAAGTGTGAATGGCGTTAGTGCAGCATCCGTCCAAATCAATGCGAAAAATCAGACAGTAACAGGAATGGCTACAAGTGGACATTTTTGCTCGCGTCTCGACACCTATACTATCTACTTTGTTGCCACTTTCAACCAACCCTTCACAGCATATGGAACATGGAATGGGGCAGCCGTCACGCCCAACTCGACATCAAGCATATCCGCTAGTTCTGGGGCGTATCTCACGTTTAACACCACAAAAAATCAAGTGGTACAGGTGAGAGTTGGTATCTCATTTGTGAGCATACAAAATGCTGAGGCGAACCTGCAAGCCGAGAATACGGGCAACGATTTCGATACGATACATGCCTCTACCTTAAAGGCATGGAATGTACTCCTTAATCGGCTGGCTGTGGATGGTGGCACTGCTGCCGATACACAGACATTCTATACAAGTCTCTATCATGCGATGCTTTTTCCTAGCCTTTTTAGTGATGACAACGATCAATACATCGGCTTTGATCAAAAAGTACATACCGTCAAATCAGGGCATGCCCAATACGCGAACTACTCAGGCTGGGATATTTATCGCAGCGAAATTCCTCTCCTTGCCGTCCTTGTCCCTGAACGAGCCAGTGACATGATGCAATCACTGGTCAACGATTATCAACAGAGTGGTTGCTTGCCGAAGTGGTCTGTTGCTAATGGTCATACGACCGTACAAAATGGTGACTCTGCCGACCCCATCATTGCAGAAGCTTACGCCTTTGGAGCTACAGACTTCGATACGCAAACGGCTCTCCAGGCAATGATTAAAGGAGCTACGACCAATTGTACGTCTCCTGATGGCACATATGTCGAACGACCAGGGCTGACTTATTACCTTAGTTCGGGCTATATACCTCTAATTTCAGAGTCAGTGATTGGTGTCAAGGGAACAGCAGCAGCTACACTTGAGTACACAACCGATGATTTTGCCATCTCACAATTCGCACAGGCTCTCGGCGACTCGAAAGACGCATCGGCCTTTTTGCTAAGAGCGCAGAACTGGAAAAAACTCTATAACGCGGCTACTGGCTTCATTGAACCTCGTAATCCAAATGGAACATTCGTGTATCCCTTCTCAGCAGTGAGTCAAAACGGTTTCCGCGAAGGGGATGCGTACCAGTATACGTTGATGGTTCCCTATAACATGAAAACACTGATTGCTTATATGGGTGGCAACCAGACCGTCGTTAATAGGCTAAATACGTACTTCGCCTTATTGAATGATGGCCCCAGTTCTACGTATACCTTCCTCGGTGATGAGCCAAGTCTTTCGGATCCATGGGATTATGACTTCGCAGGACAGCCCTGGCAAACACAGGCAACGGTTCGACGTGCTATCACCCAGCTCTATACCACTTCACCAAGTGGGCTTCCCGGCAACGACGATCTTGGAACGATGAGTGCCTGGAACGTATGGGCAGCAATTGGCCTCTTTCCCATCTATCCCGGAGTCGATGATCTAGTGATAGGAAGTCCGCTCTTTAAGCATATCGCTCTCTCCACTGGTAAGGTTGATAGTGATACAGTGTTGCATATCACAGCAAGCGGGGCAGCAGATAATGCTCCATATGTGCAAAGCATGACATTAAATGGAGCATCATCTGCCCAGTTATGGCAACCTTTTTCGACCTTAGCAAAAGGAGCAACGCTGCATTTTCAACTGGGGACGAGTGCAAATACGTCCTGGGGAAGCAGTTCTGCCGATGCCCCTCCATCGTTCGATTAAATTCTGCTGGACAAACGTGAATATCTCAAGTATACTAATAGGAAGCGTTCAGTATTACCTCGCTGAACGCTTCCTACTCCTTATCATTGCTTCGTTTTCATCCTCTTTATTCTCTTCCTCATTACAGGAGATAACACATGTCCATTTCATCGCTTCCTTCCCCCTCGAACACCGTTCAAAGCACCATTCTTTCTGCTCATGCCGTCTTTGAAGGCGGCGGTGTGCGCGGTATTGCTCATGTAGGCGCGTTGAGTATTGCAGAACAACAAGGCTATCGCTGGAATCATGTAGCTGGAACATCGGCAGGGGCTATCATCGCCTCACTTGTTGCGGCAGGCTATACAGCACCTGAACTTGACGCGATTATGCGCTCTATCGACTATACACGCTTTGTGGCTAGCCCTCCATGCGACCCGCTCCACATCTCAGACATGCTTCAACTGCTTATGCACAACGGTTTACATACTGGTTCGTACATTGAGGAGTTCGTCAGGGAAAAACTCGCTGCTAAAGGCATACAGACATTCGGTGACTTGCTTTCCACAGACATAACACAACGTACAGATCCATTTTTACGCTATCGTCTCACCATTATCGCTTCTGATATTACGAATAGTCAGATGCTACGCCTCCCTCAAGATGTTAGCTCGTTTGGACTTGACCCTGATACCCTCGATGTTGCTCTCGCCGTTCGCATGAGCGCAAGCATTCCTTTTTTCTTTGAGCCAATCATGCTAAAACACACTGATGGTAATAGTAGTTGTATTGTCGATGGTGGCTTACTCAGTAACTACCCATTGTTCCTCTTCGAGCAAGCTCATATGCCCCCTGAAATTCCAACATTTGGTTTTCGTCTCGTCGATTCGCCTGATACTTCCCCATGTCCCTTGAAATCGCCACACACACCCTTAGAGCTAGGAAAGGCGTTACTCGATACGATGCTTTCGGCACACGACAAACTCTACATCAGCGATGAAAAATTCGTGCGTACCATTGCTATTCCGGTACATGGCATCTCGACAACACAATTCAATCTTACTCGTGGGCAAGTACAACACCTATATGATAACGGAGTCAATGCAGCACAAAAATTTTTTGAAACGTGGAATTTCGAGGCATACAAACAGAGTTATGGCAACAGCAACACACCAGGTACATCACGACTTGCTCAATTGCATCACTGGATGAAAGGGCGTTGATAATAGGCCATCTGCGTCGGAGCTTCCTCGACTCCAACCATGATGGTGTGTAAACGCGAGGTATCATACTCGGCAAGCAACTTGCACAACTCTTCACAGACATATTCAGCCAGTCGTTCCGCCGTTGAGTTATCAATTGGCAGTTCAGCTACATCTTCACGAGGAAAGATGTAGCGTTTTTGTTGAAACTGTATCTCCCATGCATCAGGCATTTCCTGCAATGTGAGATGGGAATTGTGTAGAGGTAGCAAGAAACGATGGTCGAGACGTTGACATACCTCACGTGTGAGCCGTTTCAAAACGGTGAAATCAAATACTAATTTATCATCGTTTAGCGTTCCCTCAAGTTCGACCAGCACACCATAATTATGTCCATGCAAACGTTCACATTTTCCACCAAACGTTATAAAATGCGCTGAATCGAACTTGAGATTGCCACCTTCAATCTTTACCTTACGTATATGTTCTTTATTTGTCATACTCACCATAACGGAGATTCCCTCCACTTACATTCATTGAATAGAATATCTTATGTGTAGCATATCACAGAGAGTGCGATATCAATGAGTGGCTATTCGGTTATGCAAAAAATTTGTAAGCTGGTTATCTGGACATGGCTTCTTAGAGACTGCTATACTGTAAGAGTGAATGCAGGGGAGGTTCCTGCACACGTTCAAGAAGGAGAAGACAATGACCGTCGATGAGAGCTTCGCTACCATGCAAAGCATATTTAACCCTTCAGCAGCATCAGGTTTGAACAAGACCTACCAATTCAATATCAGCGGCGAAGAGGCCGGGAAATGGGCCTTGAAGATTGCAAATCAGACATGTGAACTCATTCGTGGTGGCGTCGAGAAGCCCGATATCACCATGTCTCTGCTCGACAAAGATTGGCTTGCTATCGCGGAAGGCAAAATGGATGCAATGAACGCCTTCATGACTGGCAAAGTCAAAGTTTCTGGCGACATGATGCTCGCTATGCGCCTACAAAATCTCTTCCCCCAGAATCGCTAATCTGCTCCTGAGACAAAAATATGGAACGAGCAGGTATAGTTTATGTAAAGTATGCCTGCTTGTTTTCATCTATCTTCATCTTGTCCCCTGCCTCACCATATGGTATACTCATAGCAAAGTATAGCTTATGTCTACTAACTTCGTCTGGTCATCTAGCACAATGTATACGGGTACAACCTGATACCGTAAGAAAGGCTTCAGATATGGCGATTCGCAGCGACGAGCTACATCGTAATCTCCAGCACCTCAATGGTA
>DAIQNC010000036.1:0-12886 GCA_036788655.1 Ktedonobacteraceae bacterium | reverse complement strand
TCAAGGAGATTAACGAAGCCTACGAGGTGCTGTCTGATCCTGAGAAGAGGGGCAAGTATGACACGCTTGGCCCGAACTGGCAGGAGCAGTTTGGCCCCAGTGGTTTCGGTGGTTTCGGAGGCGGTACACGCCGTTCGTATAGTACAGGTGGACGTGGTGGACAAGAATCACAGTTCGACCCCAACAATTTCTCCGACTTTTTCGAGACGTTATTCGGACGCAGCAACGGTTTTGGCACGGCAGGCGGTCGAACAGGCGGTGCTAATGGCATGGGTGGAATGGGGAATATGGGGAATATGGGGAATATGGGTGGAATGCGCAGCGATATGCGGCGTCGTGCAGGTGACGATATCGAGCAACCTGTCGAAGTGACGCTGCAAGAGGCGTTTATCGGGGGTGTGCGTACCTTTAACATCCAGTCTACCGAAGAGTGTCCCACGTGTCATGGAACGGGCGAAGTGAACGGAAAAACCTGCTCAACCTGTGGTGGTCAGGGCATGGTTCCGCGCAACAAGCGTATTCAGGTAAAGATTCCTGCTGGTGTAGACAACGGCTCAAAAATTCGCGTCGCAGGTGAGGGGCAACCCGGTATTGGCGGTGGGCCACGTGGCGACCTGTTCCTGGTTATTAGCGTCAAGCCCGACGCGGCCTACGAGCGTAAAGGCGACGACCTGTACGAGGATGTCGATGTAGACTTGGTGACGGCGATGCTTGGCGGTGAAGTAGTTGTGCCGATGCTCGACGGAAAACGTCTCAAGCTCACTATTCCGGCAGAGACGCAGAACGGACGTACCTTCCGACTCGCAGGTAAGGGCATGCCACATCTGCGTGGCGAGGGAAGTGGCAACCTGTTTGCCCGTGTCCATGTCGTGCTACCGACACATCTCACCAGTGAAGAGCGCGAACTCTTTGAGCGATTCGCTCATGGACGCAGTGTCGAGGCTCATACCTGATACTCTGTGGGGGCGTAATTATGGAGATGAACGAAGTATCCTGGATACCGGTGTAGGGACCGATTCATCACGTCCGTCTGACCCAGGTATATACGTTAGCACGGACGTGATGAATCGGTCCCTACATCGGTATCCTATGCGTATCAATGCGTCAAGGTTGAAAACGAAGGAAGGTGATTTCATGCCGGAAAAAAGTGATGGTGCATGGTATATCATCAGCGTCGCGGCTATACGAGCCGAGGTGCATGAGCAGACGCTACGCCATTACGAACGTCTGGGCTTGATTTCACCGGCTCGAAAAGGCGAAAGTCCGCGTAGTCCGCGACTCTATTCAGATAGAGATATCGAGCGTGTTGTGCAGATACGTAGCCTTATGCGCGATCTCGGCGTCAACCTTGCAGGTGTCGAAACGATTCTACATATGAAGGATCGTATGGAAGAGATGCAGAGCAGGTTGGAGCAGCAGATGTACGAAATGCAGCAACAACATGAATCCGAGACGCGCCGCTTGAAAGACATTATCGAACGTCTTCAACGTGGGTCGTAGGATATTAACCTGGAAACGGTGTAGGGGTCGATGTATCACGTTCGCGTTGCATGGTTAACACGCGGACGTGATACCGACCCCTACGCCGTTTCCAGGTTAATTCATCGAATTTGTATCATCCGGTTTTGTAGGTAACACGAGAGAATGCGTTTTCTTCCGTCTCTTAGAACGGCTATGCCCCTTATCGTTTCCTGCTTTTGTGGTTGTCGGTTGCTTCGTGCTGGCAGACTGTTCTTGTTCAGCTTGTTGAGCCTCTGTATAGTCATCGTCAGGTTGGTCATTGTTGGAAGGAGCGATAAATCGCCCTTCTACGGAAGGGGACGTGCTAATTTCCTCATCCATTTCTTGCTCTGGCTGTTCGGAAGGATTGTCGTCAGGGATATCAATAGGGGTGTCTGTCGAGATGTCGATAGCAACTTCGCTTTCTGTGAATGGGAAATCGAGTGGTTCTACAGCACCCGTTTCGTCTTCTTCTGGCGTATAGAACGTGTAAAATGATTCCTCTTGCGGCTCAGATTGAGTCTCATCCTCGGCTTGCAGTTCTGGCTCTGCTTCTAGTGATTGAAACTCCTGTACATCTTGATAATATCCATTCTGTGTACTGGTATCACTTTCTATATCGTACTTCTGATACTCATTATGTAATGCAACAGGAAGTGTGGTGTATTCATCCTCGGCAGGTTCAGCTTCCATTGTCTCAATATGCACAGGTGTAACAGGCATTGGTGGCGCAATACCTATGGTTGGACGTATTTCCCATGAAGGGCGACGGAATCGCACAGTTGCGTCGTCGTCTTCCTCGTTTGACGATGAGGGTGTGGTGGGTACAACTGGCACTGGCTGCTCATGAGCGGACGCATATGATGCCGGGACAGCAGAAGTCGCTGACGAAGCTGATGCCATAGAGGATACAGGTTCTACAGGCAGTATCGGTGTCATAGACGATGGTACAGGTTGATATGATGCCGACACGGGAGCCACTTCGCGCTCAGGCGAGCTATTTGTCGAGTTTGGGGCAAGCGTAGTGGTGATGTGATTTTTGAGCCGCGTCGAGGCAGAGGCGCGGACATTGGGAACAACTGATGCAGGTTGCATTGAGTAGTCGAAAACGACCTTGATAGCACGTCCCTGTTGCTTTGCCATCGCCGTTTGGAGCGCAACGCGATAGTTAGAGAGCGCGAAACGATGCGTGATAAGTTGTTCTGGATGAAGCTTTTCCTGCATAATGAGGTCAGTAGCAATATCGAAGGTCGAACATTGTTCACATGTATTGAGAGGCCATAGCTCCATGCCCTGTCCCATTGTACCAAGCAGATTGATTTCTTGATACCAGACGGGTGACAGGTCGATATTCATGAAGTGCAGATTGAGGCCAACGAGAACGACTGTTCCCTTCGCCCGTGTCCAGCGCAGTGCATTATGAATTGTACTGCGATTGCCGACCGTATCGTAGATGACATCGTAGCCACCAAGCAACATGCGATTGCCGAGGATGCCATTGTACATCTGTGCCTGTGTGACCCGTTGCACCTCGCGGAAGCTATCTTGCGGATAGATGATATGGGACGCGCCCATGCGTGTCGCCTTCTCGACCTGGAAGGGATAGCGAGCGAGGACACTGATTTCCGCGTCTGGTGAGAGGGCGCGTACTACCTGGAGTGTGAGCAGACCAATAGTTCCTGCTCCGACGATAAGTACACGCTCACCAGCTTCTGGAACGCGACGTAAGACGGTGTGAACGGCAACGGATGTTGGTTCAAGCAGCACTGCCTGTTCGTCGGTCATGTCCAATGGAATGCGGAAGAGTTGTTGCTCATGAAGCAACATTTCTTCACTCCATCCACCGCCTACAGGATAAGGGCCGGGCAGGTTTCCGTACTCACAAAGAGAAAAGTTCCCGTTGCTGCATGATCGACAGGGATCGGGGACATCGGCAGCAAGACAGTTCATGCCGTGTTGAAGTGCTACTCGATCTCCTATCTGCACCTGTTGCACATCGTCGCCGACCTCGATAACCTCGCCAACAACTTCATGACCAAGATATGTGCGACTGTGCGACGGAAGGGCAGCAGGAGCCACACGCAGGTCTCCATCGACGGCGATGAGATGCAGGTCACTTCCACAGATACCCGCGAGCCGATTGCGAACGCGCACCCATCGCGTCCCCGGCAACTGCTGGCGCGGCGTATTCTCCACGCGCAACGGTGCGAATGAGGAGAGATAGGCTCCACGCCAGAAACGTCCAAGTAGTTGTGTGAGCAGAACTCGCCGAGGGCTGAGGTCGAGGGTCGCGGTCCACATAATGTATATCATCCTTTTAGTCGGCTCAAGAAAATATCGTTATACACATATAAAAAACGTCTCTACGAACCTTTTATCCGCAAGAAATATAACATGAGAGGGCATATCGGTCAATCGAAATAGCCATGTCGGGCCGCAACAATGGATTCGGAAATCGTGTAGGGACAGATTCATCACGTCCGTATCGAAGCAACAGGCGTGATGAATCTGTCCCTACACGATTTCCAGCATTGGACATAAAAGTTCATAATCACACTACCGCATATTAATCGACGCTGGGAAGACTGACGAGGAAGGTTGTCCCCTGGTCGGGTTCGCTGTACACGGAGATGGTTCCCTGATGAGCGCGTACAACAGCGGATGCGATGGTAAGCCCCAGGCCAGTTCCTGTGCTATTTGTGCCGCTTTGTGTAGATGTCGTGTGTTGACCGCGATAAAAGGCGTCGAAGACATGCGACAGGTCGTTTTCGCTGATTCCTTCGCCGTTATCAATAACGCTGATAAGGACGAAGCCATCTTTACAATCAAGTTGCAGTTTGATGAGGCCATCAGGAGCAGTACGACCATATTTGAGGGCGTTATCGAGTAAGACGAAGAGCAATTGTTTGAGGCGTTCGGCATCGCCCTGGACACCGAGGGGTTGTTGTGTGAGGAGAGAGAGCGAAATAGTGCGCTCATCGTTGGCGCGAAGCCGTGTCTTTTCCAGTTCTTCCTTCGCAATTGCAACAATATCCACGTAGTGCAATTTCACAGGATGGCTACTATCCAAACGTGCTAATGTGAGCAGGTCGTTAATGAGCAGCGTCATACGTTCGGCCTCGCCCTTCATCATCTTGAGAATGCGCGAAGCCGTTTCGGGGTCATCTTTCGCACCGCGCAGTAGCACCTCAGTGAAGCCGCGTAGCGAGGTGAGCGGAGTGCGAAGTTGATGAGAGGCATCGGAAAAGAAGCGTCGGAAGTGTTCCTCGGAGTCGAGTTGCAGTTCCTCGGCGTGTTCCAGGCGCGTCACCATCTCGTTAATACTGCCCGCGAGCCGATCCATCTCATCTTGTGGGGGCAAGCGTAGAGGGAGACGTTCGCGCTGCATCAAATCTCCCGATGCGATAGCCTGTGCCGCGTCGGTCACACGCCAGAGGGGGCGTAGCAAGAGCGTCGTAAGCACAAAGGCCAGGAGTAGTCCGATGAGAATGAGCGCGATAGCTGCCAGTAGAAAGAGATTCGGCGAGGTAATCTGGAAATGCAGAATGCATAAAACGACGACAATGCTGCCGATGATAAGCGTATGACCGAAGACGAATTGTGTGCGCAGGCTGAAAAACGGGCGAATCCAGAGAGGCGCACCGGATGTGTGTCCTTCCTCAAAGAGAGGTGAAGTTGGTGTTTTCCCGACTGGTAGCTCAACCTTGTAGAGATGCTGAGAGTTCTGGCTCTGGGAAGATGTATGTACCGATGTGACGGGTTTCAGACTATGAGACGTATTATCTGTCTGCCCTCTGGTGCTATGGGACTCTGGCATAATGTCATGCTCCGCTAGTACATACATGATAAGCTACAATGAGAGCGATTAGGTGCGTTGTGAGAGAATGTGTTATTGTTGGGCCATCTTCTCATTATGCTCATCACGTATGTTCTGCATCAATCGTATCATCCTTCTTTAAGAACGTAGCCGACGCTACGCACGGTATGAATAAGACGTGGAGTGCTGGGTGAATCCTCTATTTTTTCACGTAAATAGCGAACGTAGACCTCGATGATGTTTGTCTCGCCCAGGAAATCGTAGCCCCACACACGATTAAGGATTGTTTGACGATCAAGTACCTGGCGTGGATAGCTCATGAAGAGATGCAACAAATTGTATTCGGTCGCAGTCAACTCGATAAGCCGTCCGGCTCGTGTCACTTCGCGTGTGGTCGGATTGAGTTTAAGGTCAGCGAATTGCAAAACCTGAGTACCGGCATCTGCATCACCCGGTTCGCCAGGTGCGGTTTTCGCCCGACTTTGACGACGAAGAATAGCGCGAATTCGGGCGAGCAACTCGTCGAAATCAAATGGCTTGGTGAGATAATCATCGGCTCCCGTGTCGAGGCCAGCGATGCGGTCGCGCACTTCGTCCTTCTCCGTGAGCATCAGGATAGGGATATCACGTGTGGTCGGGTTCGCACGTAGTCGGCGACACGCCTCTAGTCCATCAATGCCGGGCATCATGACATCGAGTATAATAAGGTCAGGGTTAATGCGCTGTGCGGTAGTCACGCCTTGCTCACCATCTGAGGCCGATTCGACCTGAAATCCTTCGTAGCGTAGCCCAATTCGCACAAGCTCTACGATATTCTCGGCATCGTCGATTACGAGTACCTTCTTCAACTGCTGCTGTTTATCCTGTGATGCTTGCCACGTCGTGCTTTGCTGCATAATTTGTCCTCTTAACGTTCACTCAGGCGTTCCATACAGTTTCTAAGTATCAATAGGATACGTTCTTACTCTCACATTATAGATTTCTTGTATGCCTGTGACAAGAGGATGAGTGACTTTTCCTTAGAATGCTCAGTTCATTTTAATATATTTCTCAGAAAAGTAGTTCGTTTCTAATCCATGTGGCATGTATTTTCGTATACTCTAATGACGGGTTGAGGTATCGAGAGTTGAAACAGGAAAAATGCATTTGTGTAGGCGTCTCTTCATGTATTCCTATATAGCTTGACAGCCAGGGCTGGCTACGCTATTCTACGTACTAACTTTAGATTGATGGATATAGAATTACGTTGATGTTGTCAGGCGAAGGGATGAATGGTAGGTGATACACGTGCAAGAGGTCGTTGCAGATAGTCAAGCACAGGAGCAGCGCAAGAATATTGTGCTTGTCGAAGATGATGCTGGCCTGATTTCGTTGTTTTCGGATACCATTTCCTTCTCAAAGCAATGGCAACTTCATATCTTCTCGGATGGCGTTCTGGCAAAAGAAAACCTTGTGAAAATGGACGCTCGGCTCATCCACCTCATTATTCTTGATATTGGTCTGCCTTCTCTTGATGGGGCGTCGCTCTATAAAATGCTTCGTGGGCATAGTAGCACAAAGCATATTCCTATTCTCGTGATTACAGGCTGCTATGAATGGGAGTTGCAGCGTATGGGTCTGCAACCCGGTTATTTATTACGCAAGCCCTTTTCTATTCACGAACTCCTCGCTATGATTCAGGCACTTCTATCGTTGGAATCGCCCCACTAACATTACTCGTGTCCTTCCTGTCCTTCTGACCTTCGGGCTATACTCGGCTGTATGTAACCGCTGATAGGGGATGAAACGTTATAAGGAATAGAGGAGAGCCAGAGAGTGTTATAGATAAGTGGAGTATCGAGAGAAACATCGGTTACGATGTCATATATATACCTTCCACAGGATGTGTAGAGGCATAAGCAACCTCACTGACGCGGTGCATCTGGCCTGATTCCAAAGCATCAATTGAGGCATTTTTATGATTTTTACAACGACTCATACACATACCTTTTATCCAAAGCCATCATCATATGCACACACACGTTTGCTCGGCTGGCTCATGTGTGCCGCGTTATTGCTCTGTGCTACTATTACACTCATACTCAGTATCCACATCTGGGGAACGTATACGCATAGTTTCAAGCCCTATCTCAAGTGGCAGGATGCGTTAGAATATTCGCTCTGGTTTATCTCATTTCTGGGCATTGGTGGGGCAATCCTTGTTATGCGTTTCCTCGTTGCGGCACATGACGGCTTCAGGAAAGGCACGTTTAGCTTCATTGAAGATACGCAGATTGCTGTTCGTGACACCTCATTTGGCAATCTAGGGAGCATTTTCTGGGTCTTGAATGCCGCTTTCTGGTGTTTTATTGCGGCTCTTGTGGGCCTCGTGCCAATTATCCTTATTGAATGGACTATTCGTCTATCTCCATTCTTATTGAGCCTCGTCTCCACTGGATTAGCTATTGTATTGAGCCTTGCTGGACTGGTTGTCAGCGTTATAAGTATCAGTTTCATTGTTATTGGTGTCGTTGGTATCTTTTCATTTTCTAACAAGCTAGGAGCAACGCACGCCTACACAATGGATAACAAACTGACCATTCGTCTCGATGGCTCTATTCTTACCGCCATCTATCCTGATATGCCAGAAGTGATGCTCGACCTCAACTCGTTCGCGCAACGCGATCAGCGTTTTCTGCTCTCGCTGCTTCATGAGCAATGGGATAAGGCCGATCACTGTTGGAATCTTGAGTGGGACGAGGCGAGTCCTATGTATCAGTTGGTACAGGTGAGCGAGCGTGAAAGCGTCTATGCATAACAGGAAGTTTGTATTTTCATGCATCCTCAAAACGTACAAGATGAGCAGTTAATTCGTTCTGTACCTGGAAGAAGGGCGACATCAGGGAACGACGATAATATTAATCAATTTCAAGGGAAGCATTTCGAGTCTGCTACAACTCGTATAACGTGGTTGCAAGTAGCGCGACGTGTACTACCTCTTTATATTGTGATACATATATTGTTCCTGTTGCTTTCCTATCTTGCGACCCTGTTTGTCGTGCGCAACTATTCGCTCAATAGTTTGCCGCTCTCATCATTGGTGCTGGCGTGGAATCGTTGGGATACAGGACATTTCACGGCGATTGCGACGCATGGATATGTTGCGGCATGGCAGACCGCCTTCTTTCCCTTATTTTCTTTGCTAGAACGTGGTGTCGCGTTGGTGGTTGGTGGGCCGTTCAGAGCAGGACTCATTATCTCGAATCTCTGTGCGTTTGTCATGTTGGTGGTGTTCTATCGACTGGTCTGGGAAGACTTTGGTCAAGAGCCAGCTTTCCGCGCAGTGCTATTCATATCTATTTTCCCAACTGCATTTTTCTTTGTAGCGGCTTATAGTGAATCGCTCTTTCTGTGTCTTGTGTTGCTCAGTTTCTACTCGATGCGCCATGCACACTGGTGGCTTGCAGGTCTACTCGGGTTATTCGCCTGTCTGACGCGAGCGGCTGGTCTCCTGCTCATCGTGCCTTTCTTCTATGAATACCTGCGTCAGCGGCATTTTAGACTACGTGCAATAGGCTTGAATGTGCTGAGTAGTGTACTCATTCCGTCAGGAGTAGCATTGTTCGCGCTCTACTGTTATTTGCGGTTTCACGATGTACTCGCCTTTTCTCATGCGGAGAAAATTGCGTGGAATCGTGAGTTGCGCGTTCCCTGGTATGGCTTGTCTGGCGCAATCACAACCATTGCACAGTATGGTTTGAAGGGTGCGTTGAGTTTTTCTTCGATACATAATATGATTGACCTGAGTGCGGAACTCTTTATACTAGCTCTCGTCATTCTGGGCTTCGTCGGACCCTGGAAATTTTCTAAAGGGCTACGAGTATATGCACTTTATGCAGCGGCCTTCTATCTTTTCAGCATACTCTTTCCGCTTACGGGAAAAGTGCCGCTCGGTGCGCTCTCGCGTTTTCTATTAGAGGTCTTTCCCGCGTTCATTACGCTGGCACTTCTGCTTAAGAAGGAGCATTCGACGCTGTACTATACGATACTTTCGGTAGGTTTGCTGGCGTTTCTCACGCTACAATTCCTGACCGGACACTGGATAATCTAATTTTTCAAACGTTTAATTTTTGTTGTACAAATGTATTGACACAACGGAACAGATGGAGTATACTGTCACTCTGTTAGAATATATTACTGTTGGAGTTAAGACATACAGTGCTTGTAGTCTGCACGTATGGAAAGCGGACAAATAGCGATATCAGGACAAGCAGGTACAGAGAGCGACAAGAGGACAGTAACCATTCCCCGGCTGTATATATAAGGATACTACTATTAGCCACATAGCCTATGCTCAGTATGTGTTGAATATGGCTTTTTGTCGTGTTCGGCACGTCTTCGTATGCACTGGAAATACTGGTGATACTGGAGATACCGCGTAGCGAAACAGCGACGACGCTTCGTAGACAGAAACCTCTGAAAAGAGGGACATGGAACGAAGTGGCTTTTGCTGTCTTTCTAGCGATAAATCGCCATACCATAAGTAAGCGATAAATCGCCTCACTACAAGTATATCGTTGCATGTACCATATGGTCTACGTTATTCGTTTCTTATCGTTCTGTCTCGTTTATTCTGTCATAACGAATAGGAGTAATCACCCATTAAAACGGCGAGGGGTTACTTTTCCTACTGGAAGCCGTTGTTCAGGTTATTATACCGGATTTATCTCATTTTTTCATTTTTTCCGTTTTTTGTGAAGAGAGGCGTTGAGGCATGATGCGTAACGCACATGGCTTGCGTTTCTCCGTTCCTTTATGGGACAAAAGAGGAGAATTTAACGTATGGCGATCAGTATGAGCAATACGAGGGCCGTTGCTCTGCCCGAACGTGTATCGTTCGCTCGCATCCCCGACATTCGTCCAATGCCAGGCTTGATCCAGATTCAGCTTGACTCTTTTGAATGGTTTAAGAAAGAAGGTCTACGCGAACTTTTTGAAGAAATATCCCCTATAGAAGATTTTACCGGTAAAAATCTGAGCCTGGAGTTTATCGTTCCGCCCGAACCATTCGGGAAGCCGAAATATTCCGAGGACGAGTGCCGTGATCGTGACGCTACGTTTGCTGCGCCGCTCAACGTCAAGGCTCGCCTCATTAATAAAGAAACGGGCGAAATCATCGAGAAGGATATCTTCATGGGTGATTTCCCACTGATGACGAAAGAAGGCACGTTCATTATTAACGGAGCCGAGCGTGTCGTCGTCAGTCAGCTTGTGCGCTCTCCCGGTGTCTACTTTACGCTTGAGGAAGACGCGACCACTGGTAAGAAGCTCTATGCCGCCAAGCTCATTCCAGGACGTGGTGCATGGCTTGAGTTCGAGACGAGCAACAAGAACTTGCTGACCGTCAAAATCGACCGCAAACGCAAGCTACCAGTCACTACGCTGCTACGTGCTATTGCGAGCCTTGCGAAAGAGCAATGGCACTCCGAAGATATGGACCTTTCTACAGATCAGGGCATCCTCGATGCATTCAAGGATGTAGATAACGACCCAAACATCCGCTATATCCAGGCCACGCTTGATCGTGACCCGGTGAAGCGTGAAGAAGAGGCGTTGCTTGAACTCTACAAGAAATTGCGTCCTGGCGACCCTGCCACCGTCGATAACGCACGTTCTCTTGTCAAGAACCTGTTCTTCAATCCGCGCCGTTATGACCTCGGCAATGTCGGTCGCTATAAGCTCAATCGTAAACTTGATGAGTCTATTCCTCAGAGCCAGCGTATCCTCACACAGGATGACCTGGTAAATATTATTCGTCGTCTTGTCTGGCTCAACACTGGGCATGGCAGGAAAGACGATATCGACCATCTGGGCAACCGTCGTGTGCGTTGCGTTGGAGAACTCATCCAGGCACAGTTCCGCGTCGGTCTGTTGCGTATGGAGCGCGTGGTCAAAGAGCGTATGAGCATTCAGGAGCCGGGACAGGCTACGCCGAACGCACTCATCAACATTCGTCCCGTTGTGGCGGCGATGCGCGAGTTCTTTGGTGGTAGCCAGCTCTCGCAGTTCATGGATCAGACGAACGCGCTTGCCGAAATTGGTCACAAGCGTCGTCTCTCCGCACTTGGTCCTGGTGGTCTCTCACGTGAGCGTGCAGGCTTCGAGGTGCGCGACGTACATGAGTCTCACTACGGTCGTATCTGCCCGATTGAGACGCCAGAAGGTCCGAACATCGGTCTTATCGGCAACCTTGCGACCTATGGACAGATTAACCCCTATGGCTTTATTGAAACACCGTATCGTAAAGTCTTCCGTCGTCTTGCCGTGAGCGACCGTGCTTTAATTGGACGTGAGTTCCGAGGCGTTGTTGGACGTGAACGTGAAGATATCATAACATCCGATGGTGAAGTTATTGTCAAGGCGCGTGAGCGTGTTCGCATCGATGAGAGCCTGTTCGACAGATTGAACGAGGTGCTGGCAAGCGATGCCGAAATCCGCATACGTTCCTTTGTGACGAGCGAAGTTGATTATCGAACCGCCGACGATGAAGAGAATTTCCGCATTGCTCAGGCAAACGCTGTCCTGACCGAGAACGACGAGTTCCGCGAAGATCGTGTGCTGGCTCGCTATCAAGGCGAGTTCCTGATGGAAAATGCGGACAACATCGACTACATGGACGTGTCGCCGCGTCAGACGGTGAGTGTCGCTACGGCACTTATTCCGTTCCTGGAGCATGACGACGTGAACCGCGCTCTGATGGGTGCGAACATGCAACGTCAGGCTGTGCCTCTGCTACGTCCTCAATCGCCAATTTGTGGAACGGGCATCGAGCGACAGGTTGCCATTGATTCTGGTCAGGTAATTACCGCCCGTGCGACTGGTGAGATTGTCGCATCGACGGCACGTCACATTGACATCATGGACGAGCAAGGCGAACTGTATGTGCATCGTCTGCGAAAGTTTGTGCGCTCCAATGCTGGAACCTGCATCAATCAGCGCCCTATTGTACAGAAGGGTGACTATGTGCAGGCTGGTCAGGTGATTGCCGATAGCTCCTCGACTGAGAAGGGCGAGGTTGCACTGGGTCAGAACATTCTCGTTGCCTTCATGAGCTGGGAAGGAGGAAACTTCGAGGACGCTATTCTCATCAGTGAGCGTATTGTCCGCGAAGACCTGTTCACCTCGATCCATATTGAGAAGTACGAGATTGACGCACGTGATACCAAGCTTGGGCCGGAAGAGATTACACGCGACATTCCAAACGTTGGTGAAGAGGGACTCAAGAACCTCGACGAGCGCGGCATCATCTACGTCGGAGCCGAAGTTGGGCCGCAGGATATCCTGGTTGGCAAGATTACGCCAAAAGGCGAAACCGAACTGACCGCCGAAGAGAAATTGCTACGCGCTATCTTTGGTGAGAAGGCGCGTGAAGTGAAAGATACCTCGCTGCGTGTACCACATGGTGAGCGCGGCAAGATTGTTGAAGTCAAAATTTTCTCACGTGAGAACGGCGACGAGCTGTCACCGGGCGTCAACCAGCTTGTGCGTGTGAGTATTGCGCAGAAGCGTAAGATTGGTGCGGGCGACAAG
>DAIQNC010000035.1:9912-13003 GCA_036788655.1 Ktedonobacteraceae bacterium | reverse complement strand
AAGTACGAAGAAGTGTTCCGCGAAATCCGGGGTTCATCTGCTCCAACAGGGGCAACAGTTCGTGACGAATACGATTGCGAAGAAAGTACACATCGTTGTTGCTTTCATCCTCGATAGGAGTCAAGCCGTATTGCTGACAGTACGCAACGGTTTCCGCGTGAGTTATTTCGAGCAGAGGCCGAATAATGTCAAGCTGACGAGGTTGTAGCCCCATCATACTCTGAATGCCACCTCCGCGTAACCAGTGCAGCAGCAGTGTCTCCACCTGATCGTCCTGATGATGCGCTACAGCAATTGGTTGTCCCTGCGCAACCTCGCGCAGAAAACGATACCGTGCGGTACGTGCTGCATCTTCAAGCGAACGTCCCTCGCGTTCAGCAAGTGCAGGAACATCGACGGAGCCAACGGTGACAGGCAATCCCCACGATTGCGCGAGTTGCGCGACCTGCTCTGCCTCACGTCTGCTCTGCTCGCCACGCACCTGATGATTTAGATGCGCCACATGTAGTTGCACATGAGGGTAGCGTTTGAGCAGCGTTGCAGACAAAGCCGAATTTTCAGTAACGGGAATAGGAATAGTCACGCTGTCAGGGCCGCAAAGAATGCGTAACATGTGAAGTAAGCAGAGCGAATCGGCTCCACCAGAAACAGCAACGACAACAACACCTTTCTCCGGTAACAAAGCGTATTGCTCGATAAAGGCTGCTACCTGAGCCAGCAGATAATAGGGATGATGCAATGAGTGTTGTTCAGCATTTTTCTGCACGTTTGCGCCCCACTTCCCTTCTATGATAGGATAGAGTTAATTATAGACCCTTCACATGGGAAATCACAAGCTTCATCGGGTATGTGAGGTACAGGTATCATGGCGATTCGCAAAATTATTACAACTGAAAATCCAATATTACGCCAGAAGGCGAAGAAGATACACCATTTCGACCCGTCGCTCCAGCGTCTGGTCGATGACATGTTCGAGACAATGCACGACGCGAATGGCGTTGGGCTAGCAGGACCACAAATCGCGCAATCGATTCGCGTCCTCGTTGCCGAATATGAGGAGCCAGAGACAGAACAGCATTATAAGGTCGCGCTCTTCAATCCAGAAATCATCAAAGCCGAGGGCGAGGCACTCGGTACAGAGGGTTGCCTGAGCATTCCTGGGTATGCTGGAGACAACATTCGGCGCGCAACGAAAATCGTTGTGAAGGCGCAGGATGCGAAAGGTAAGCAGATTCGCGTCAATGCCGAGAACTGGTTTGCACGTATTCTGCAACACGAAATCGACCATCTTGACGGTATCCTCTTTCTTGATCGCCTCGATAGTGCCGAAGACCTGCGTGAGCTTGGGCCAGAGGAAGAACTCGCAGAAGAGGCTGCGGGCGTGATTGAATAATCAAGGTGGGTTACGAGGGTGTGATAAATCAGACCCGTACACACTGGTTCATTAAATCATCATAGCCAGCAGCGTGTACGGGTCTGATTTATCACATCCTCGTAACCCATAACCCTCTATGGTTATAATTTTTGTTGCCTGTGCAACATCGTTATGTACTGCTTACCCAGCGCGTGTTCACAGGCAGTGCAGACATAAAAACCCTCTTCGCGGTAACGCAGTTCGTTGAGCGAAAAGTACAGGTAGCAGATACCACAACGTGTCGTCTCCGACTGGCTGGCAACTTGTCGGTCATGCTCAAACAGCGTTCGTAGCGACTGTATCAGATACTCGAACTCAGGGGATTCAATATGTGCGTAGTCATTGACAGAGCCTAGAGCAGGTAATGCTCCAGTCATATTCTCACCCTGCATATCGCGCTCACGATGCTGCCCACGCCCATTACCTGTATGTCCGCCCCCATAAGGGTAGTGTTTATATGCTCCATATTCCTCATGTTCGTCATGAGGTTCTGGTATACTATTGTCATTCAAAGCAGAAATCTCCAAAAAACTCTCGTATGGCAAGTTATAATGTCTTTTCATTATATCTTTGGAGGCTCTGTAACGCAATAGGGAACGAGACTATGCAACCAACACCACAGTTTCTTACACTCGGTCATGTCGCATGTGACCTGCGCGACGATAGCTCATGCTCGTTGGGGGGAACCGTCTCTTTTGCCGCACTCACGGCCTATCTCCTGGGAATGGCATCTAGTATTGTTACGCGAGCCGCACCCGATTTTCTTACAATCTTACCCACCCTTTTGCCCGGCATCCAGCTTCACGCGATGCCTTCGGCAGAGACAACAACGTTCGTCAATGCCTACCAGGATGGCTTTCGCACACAATTTCTACGTGCAAGAGCTGATACGCTCACACCTGCTGACTTGCCCTCAAACTGGCGTGCGGCTCCTATCGTGTTGCTTGGGCCGCTCGCACAGGAAATTCCATATGCACTTATCGATTGTTTTCAACGCCACCCTGGAGCGATTATCGCGGCGACTCCGCAGGGCTGGCTACGACGCTGGGATAGCGATGGGCGCGTCTGGCCCACTCCATGGGAGAATGCGTTTCGTGTCCTTCCCCTGCTCGACGTGCTTATCCTGAGCCACGACGACCTGCTCCCCTTCGCCAACGGAGACCGGAATGAGGCTGATGCACTGCTGGCACAATGGAGTCTGCATGTTCCACTGCTCGTTGCTACCGATGGCCGACATGGAGCAACGCTCTTCCAACATGGGAACACACAACGCTTTCCCGCATATACTGTGCAAGAGATTGACCCCACAGGTGCAGGTGATGTCTTCGCCGCCGCCTTCCTCGTTGCCCTCGCACGTCATCATACGCCAGAAGAGGCAGTCAACTTCGCCAATTGCGTCGCCTCGTTCTGCATCGAGCAACCCGGCATTCAAGGCATTCCAACAATGGACATGGTAGAGAAACGTTTGAAATCATAAATACTATACATAGGCGACCACCCCGGCACGGGCGATGTGAAACCCGACACGGGCGACCACAAGGGTACGCCCCTACTATACACGAACGTTCGTTGCGTCGGACGTGGTATAGCCCGTGTCGGGGTGGTCGCCCATGTGGAAATGAACAGGATCGCCCGTGTGGGATTCATAAGCCTGTTATTCGCCGTGTGCGCCCTGTT
>DAIQNC010000035.1:9627-9902 GCA_036788655.1 Ktedonobacteraceae bacterium | reverse complement strand
GGGGCGTACCCTTGTGGTCGCCCTGCCCGCCCTGCCCGTCACCTATGACACACCTATTCTCCATGTGCGCCCTGTTTGCGCTCGATGCTGTCGATCATTTCGGTCAACACATTGAGACGCTGTTCCATATCAGAGGCTTGCTGGCGCAGGTCTCTCAGACTGTTGGCAAGTTCGTAGAATTGACCATTGAGACGGACACGTACTTCGCTGGTGGGCGGTGTGTATGTGCCATCATAAATGGTGGAAGTAGCACTATCCTGATGCACAACTGGCAC
>DAIQNC010000035.1:0-9617 GCA_036788655.1 Ktedonobacteraceae bacterium | reverse complement strand
GATATCTTGACTTGCCACTGGCACAGCGCGCTCCTCTTGCTCATCCAGAGTTTGAGGGGTTTGAGGCACTGGCTGCGCTGGCAATACGGGCAGAGCCTCATTCGTAGGAACTTCTTGCTCCAATGCGGCTGCCGAGACATCCGCAGGAACAAGTTGTGGGGATGTTTCCTGGGTCTTCACCTGCTCCGGGCGTCTCTCACTTCGTAGCACAAAGACAAGCCCAACGATGGCGACAAGAGCTACAACGAACAACACCCCGATAATCAAGGTACTCACAATTTGCTCCTCTATTTTTCAAGTACATCGCTAATCAGGTAGGGACCGATTTATCACGTCCGCTTCCCAGGGATGATAGGGTCACATGGACGTGATAAATCGGTCCCTACCTGATTAGCGATGTATGTTCATTATCGACCATCATCCATTAGTGCAGGTGAATGGTGGTTTCCGCGCTCATGCCAGGAACGAGGTCTTTGCCACCGTTGCCATCAAGCGTGATGATGATCGGAATGCGCTGGCTGACCTTCGTGAAGTTGCCACTGGCATTGTCCTGCGTTGGAAGCAGTGAGAATTCGCTGGCGGCTGCTTGCACAATCTGCTGTACGTGACCCGTGAAGCTCGTGCCGTTGTAGGCATCGACGGTAACATCGACCTGCTGACCCGTGCTGATATTGTTCAACGCACCTTCATCGACATAGGATGTAATGGTGACAGCACTCGGATCCGTGACCTGGGCAATGGAGAGTCCAGGTGTGACGCCCTGTCCCTGCACCGCTGAGGTCGAGACGATGACGCCGTTGATAGGCGAGGTCAGGTTAATCGAGCCAGCCGTTGCTCCATTCGCGCTCGCAGTGGCAGGTGTTACGGAGCCGATGCTCTGTCCGGCAGTCACTTTATCACCAACCTTGACATTCAAGCTAGCAAGTTGTCCGGCAGCAGGAGCCGCGATAGAGACAAGGTTGCCTGTCACCTGAGCATCATCGGCACTGTAGTACATGTAGTTGTTGTAGACGTAGTAGCCGACACCGCCGATGATGGCGAGAGCGGCAAGCACAATCAGAAGCGGAACTAAAATCATGCGACGCATTGAAATGTTTCCTTTCGTATGAACCGAAATGTAATTGCAAGTAAGTCTATTGAATAAAGGACTATATTAAACGGCGAGTAAAGCCTCTTCACGTGCCTGTGCATCTTCATTCGTCGTCTCAGATGTTGTAGCAGGCAGATTCGCATCTGGTGTGCGACGTGAACGCACGAAGACAACCGCGATGATGGCAGCGATACAGAGGCCAAAGGTGAGCCAGAAGGCATCCTGCATGGCGAGCATATAGCTCTGTGCCTGTAACTCTCGTCCAACCACCTGAATCGCGGCCTGATATGCGGCGATTGCACTCGCCCCATGTGAGACGAAGAGTGCTTGCAGTAAGGGTACGAGTTTACCAAGCGGTGATGTTGGCGTCACTTGCTCGGCAATGTGAGAAAAGTGAACCTGAGTTTGCGTCTGCACCAGTGTGGCAAGAACTGCAACGCCGAGCGAACTGGCGACGAAGCGCAGTGCAGTGTTGAGGGCCGATGCTTCCGCAAGTTTTTCTGTGCGAATCTCCGAGAGTGCCGAGACGATCAACGGTTGCGTCGAGAGGCCCAGTGAGAAACCGCGCAAGATGAGTACAATCTGGAACTGCCAGATGGGAGTATAGAGTGTGAGTCGCGCCAGTTCCCAGTTAGCGATGGCTAGAATGATCAGACCAGGCAACACGACGGCTCGTACACCTATACGGTCTACCAGTCGCCCACCGACGACAACGGCAACCATCGAAGCGAATGCCTGTGGCAACAATATCAGGCCAGCTTGAAACGCACTCTGCTGGCGCAGGTCTTGCAGGTAAATCGGCACCAGGAACAGACCGCCATACAGCGCAAACGTCACAAACACAGTAGCGATGTTACTGGTCAGGAATGGCATGTTGCCGAATATTCGCAGGTTCAACAGGGGATGCCCACCACGTGCGCTAATCGACAATTCGACGATGGTAAAGATGATGAGCGAGATGATTCCTGCGAACAGGAAGGCCAGCACCTTCGTCGAACCCCAACCATCTGTGCTGGCATCGGAGAGTGCGTAGAGTAACGCGCCAAGACCGATAGCCGAGAAAATGAAACCAGGGATGTCGAAGGCTGTGTTGGTGTGCGTCTGGTTTTCGTGTAACAGGATGGCTCCCAGGATGATACCCAGAATGCCAATTGGCATGTTGATGTAAAAGATGAACTGCCAGCTACTGAAGGTGACGATGTAGCCGCCTACCGTCGGGCCAAGTGCCGGAGCGAGCAGGATAGGAAGACCTAGAACACCAATGGCAAAACCACGCTCGTTTGGTGGGAACTCGCTATAGAGCAACGTAATAGAGAGCGGCAAAAGGAACGCGCCACCAAGCCCTTGCAACACACGGAAGAAAATCAGCACGGGCAGACTCCATGCCAGACCACATAGCGCGGAACCGACAGTGAAGATGATGAGCGATACAATATAAAAGCGTTTCGAGCCGAAACGGTCCGAGAAAAAGCCTGTGAGCGGCGTCATCACACCCTGAATCAGAATGTAGCCCGTCAAGACCCACTGGACACTATTCAAGTCCGCTCCGAATGCAGTCTGTAGACGTGGTATGGCGATGTTGACAATCGTGCTATCCAGGATACTCATAAATATCCCGAAAATAACCACGATAGCGACTATCCACTTATAAGGTAGTCCACCTGCCCGTCGCGTCTCCTGAACGGAAACTTGCATCAGCTTGACTCCTGATAAACAACACTATTAAGCCACTATATAATATGGCGACTTATCAAAATGCAAACAAAAAAAGATTATTTTCACCATGCCTCGGTGAGGGCGGGAAGTGCGGCACGTACCTTTTTCAGGATGGAGACAAATTGCTCTTGCTCCTCTTTACTCAAGTTCGCTCGCTTCATCATCTCTTTCAAACCACAAAAATGCTTTGGCAAGCTCTCGTCAATGAGAGCGACGCCCTGTGGTGTCAGATGAACCGTGAGCATTCGTCGATCTTCGACGCTACTGCGACGTTCAATATAGCCCATGCGCTCAAGCCCATCGAGCAGACCCGTGATTGTGCCGCGTGTCACATCACAGCGTTCGGCAAGTTCAGATGGCGTCAAGCCATTATCATACTCATAATGCAGTTGCATCAAGACCGCCAACTTTCCCCCGGTCAAGCCCATTTGAGCAAGATGCGCCTCTAAAAGAGCAATGTATTCGCGTGCCACTGCCAGAAACAGAAAGTAGGTCTCGATGGAATCCCCCTCATCACCGAGGTACTGCTTTGCCCGACGCCTCATCATTTCCAACTTATGCGGTGTCGGCGGCTTCGCATTTGGAACCTTCTCCATAATTGACCCCCTTATTGTTTACAGGCATATTATAAGGCGGCATATTATATTTGTCAAGAGGTAAATTTCAAAAATCCCAACCGTTCGAGAGCCATGTACGCGGCATCGACCTGGCCTTGAATGTTGAAGCGATGAGAATGTATGAGGGAAAGGAGTTCTTTCGGAGTGATAAGGAAATTTTCAATCGTCTCGGCAGGGTCAAGGTGTTGTTCGCCTGTCTTGCGAACGTCTCGCGCAAGATACCACCAGCAACGAGTTTCCGCGCCCGTCGGATTGACGATCATCTCCGTGAGAAACTCTAGTTTGTCGGGTTCGACGCTGTAGCCTGTCTCCTCCATCAGTTCGCGGTGAGCAGTTAACCTCGGATCGTCTTCGCCCTCATCAATGCCACCTGCCGCGAACTCCAAAACTTTTTGTCCAATGCCATGCTTATATTGTTCATTGATGAGAAACTTGCCATCAGAAGTATAGGGAACGACACCGACCCAGCCGCGATTTTCGATGATATAGTAGTCGGGCAACACAACGCCGTTCGGCAGTTCAACCGCTTCACGGCGTATTTTGAGATGGGGTGTATGCAGAATTTGCGTCGAAGAGAGTGTGTGCCATTCCTGTAAGGGTCTAGTCATGAAATGTCCTTTAAGCAGTAGCGAAAACTTGTGGCTCTGGTAGAGTTTCCTGGTGTTTACGTGCTGATGCTATAAGTGCGTCGAGTGCCTCTAAGCCGTGTTGTAGTGCTTCCTCATAGGTATCACCGTGAGTGACAGGGCCAAGAACACGATCAGCACGTTCCCAATCAGGAAGGCGCACAATATATGCTTGATCCTCGTCCGACCACTGAATAAGCATAGCGTAACGTACATCATTCATTGTCTTACGCTGCCAGCAAATCAATCATAGATTGCAGGGTTTTTTCGTCAGGAGCAGTAATTGCAGCCTTCAAGAGAAGTTGCAGCCTTTCTGGTTGCTGAACATGCGAAATTTTTTGTCTTACTGATTCTGTTAAAGGTGGAAAGCGATTTTCAAGAGCGGTTATAACAGCAAATTGTAGTCCTTGCTGTAGCCCTTCCGCCCTGCCTTTAGCTTCACCTTCTGCCTTGCCTCTCGCCTCACCTTCTGCAAAGCCTTCTGCACGCCTCTTTTGAACAAACAGGTTTTCATCTAGTAGGCTCTCGATGTTTGACATTTTCTCCCGTATCCTTTCCTTGTCTTCCGGTGATACAGTATCCGTCCTCTGCAACAGCGTATTGAACCACAACAGATGTTCTGCAAAACGACGCGATTGTTCTGTATAATGCGCTTTCATCTCGTCGAGTGCTTGTGATAACAATGCATAATTTGCCCCTTCCATCGTTGGGAGTAGAGCATAAACAGCTACCTTCTGCGCGTCAAGATACTTTCTAGCCTGTTCTTTCCAGAGCCTCGCAATCCGGTATTTGAATATGAGTATTTCCCCATCCTCGTCCACGATGACAAGTGGTGAGTCTCGAATACTCGTCTTAAACGGACAGATAATAAGCGGAATTATCGGTATCTGGTACTTTCTATATAAGATACCATAATATTCGAGCATTCGTAATGGCATATCGCTATTTGCGCTGGTCTCTAGCTCAATATGCACGATGCGTTGCTTTCCTCTTCGATGAACCAGATAGGCTCGGTCTACTCGTAACGATGGGCGCAATGCCGTTTCGTTGAGTTCCACTGGATTTTCGATGTCGTCGATAAAGGTGGAAATCATCTCCAAGGTCTGATCTTGAAAGAGTGATTTCAGTGTGCTATCATACGCCTGTTGTTGCTGTGCTTGCGATGTCTGGAATTGCTGCTGTGTCTGGTAGTTCTCTAGTTCTTCATGAATATACCGTATAGCCACAACTTTTCAGCCCCTTTAGCTTGTAATACTTCTATTGTATCTCATTTCTCTAATCTCCGCAATATAACGATGCCTCTTCGTAGTAGCCCGATTTATCGATTGGCTCATCATTATTAGGCCAATCGATAAATCGGGCTACTACGAAGTCTTATCATCATATCTTCGACTGCATGTTATACAGGTTCGCATAGAGGCCGTTCAATGCGAGTAGCTCCGCGTGTGTTCCCTGTTCGCCGATGCCGCCGTCTGCTAGCACCACGATTCTCCGCGCATTGCGGATGGTCGAGAGACGGTGGGCAATGACAAGCGTGGTGCGATGATGGGCTAGCTTTTCTAGCGAGTCCTGCACGGCCTTTTCGCTTTCGTTATCCAATGCGCTCGTCGCCTCATCGAAGATGATGAGCGGCGGATTTTTGAGGAAGACACGCGCAATGCTCAACCGCTGCTTTTGCCCACCTGAGAGCCTGACGCCGCGTTGACCGATATCGGTGTCGTAGCCATTCGGTAACGCCATGATGAAATCGTGTGCGTGCGCCTGTTTTGCCGCCTCGATGATATCCTGTCTACTGGCGTCCAACTTTCCATAGCGGATATTGTCCGCGACGGTTCCGGCAAACAGGTAGACATCTTGCTGAACGATACCGATATTGCTTCGGAGTGAATGCAAAGTCACATCGCGTATATCGTGTCCATCCAGCAGTATTGCTCCTGTATTGACATCATAGAAACGTGGAATGAGCGAGCAGAGCGTGGTTTTACCAACGCCGGAAGCTCCCACTAAGGCCACGTATTCTCCGGCACGTATATCAAGCGAGAGATTCTGCACCACATAACTATGCTCCTCTTTATACTTGAAGCTGACATCTAGAAACTCCACATGACCCCGAACATGTGTCAAGTCAATCGCATCGGGCGCATCTTGCAGGTCGGGTTCCACGTCCATAAGCTCCATGAAGCGGTGAAATCCGGTAATACCTTCCTGATAAAGCCTACCGAAATTGACGAGCTTCTGAATGGGGTCGATGAGGATGCTGATACATAGCAGGTAGGTGACTAAATCGGCTACGCTTAACGAGGCATGGACAATGGCGGCACTGCCAAAGATGATTACCGAAATGGTAATGAGTTGCGAGAATGCAATCAAACCGCCGGAAAAGTATGCCTCACTTCTATAGCCATCTCTGCGACTAACGAGAAAACGCGCATTTGCGTAGGCGAACTTGCTTTTCTCAATATCTTCGTTGGTGAATGATTTCACCACGCGAATACCTGCCAGCGTATCTTCAAGCTGTGCATTGATATCACCGATTCTATCCTTACTGCTGCGTAACGCGATGTTCATTCTTTTATTGAAGTACAGCGCGAACACCGCCATAATCGGCACGAAGAGAAAGACATTCAGCGTAAGCGCAACATTAATTCTCACCAGGATAACGAAGGCTCCAATGACCGTCAAAGAGGTCACGACGATATCTTCCGGGCCATGATGATAGAGTTCGGACATGGCGAAGGTATCGTTGGTGATGCGCGTCATCAATTGACCTGTTCGCTGTTCATCGTAAAAGCGAAACGAGAGCTTTTGCAGATGCTCGAACAGTTCGCTCCGCATGTCGCTTTCCATCTTCGCCCCCATCATATGACCCTGGAAGTCGATGAACATATTACACAGCGTGTGGACAGCGACCAGCACCACCATAAGCGCACCCATTCGATAGATGGAATCGAGCGCATGGGACGTACTGCTTGCTAAGAGGGCCGTCGTGACATATCTCGCACATAACGGGAGTAGCAGCAGAATCGCCGCAACAATCATAGCGCAGACGATATCAGCGAAAAACAAGCGCATATAGGGCTTGTAGTACGAGAAAAATTTCTTGCTCCGTGAGCGTGTAGACGTATTCGATGTAAAGCCAGCTTTCGCTTCGGCTCGTTTATTTGTTACGGACGTAATTGATGGTTCTGTAGTAGTCGAATTGGTTGACAGCAAAGGATGCTCCTCATGAAAGTGTTCAAAAACGCAAATGGCACAAACATCTCGCTCCGTCTCAAAAAGTGAGCGGAGTCATGGTTGAGTGCGCGACAGAGAACACCAGCAGATGAAGGAGTAAATGGAAGGCAAACCTGTTTGAATGAGAGGTAGCTTATGAAGTTGAAAGGAAGATACGCTTTGAGGAATTGAGAATACGTAAGACACAAACAGCTATTTCAGCCGCTATATTCTCTCCACCTCTTCTTCCTCGATGCAACGCCATACCTTCATGCTAAGTGTTGATGTTGCGCGATATGCGCTTCTGGACATCGTTGCACCTCCTTTCCGAATGGGCGACAAAGAAATATGCGCCGAAGACAACAATCATTTTCTGTACAAAGGAATGATACCATACGGGGAATGACTGGTCAACTGCAATGAAGGTGAACAAATGACATTGGCTATCTGTAGGCTGGCGATGAATCGCCCAGCCTACAGATAGCTGTCAAATGATAGAGAGATTATGCTGCGAGCGCATCGATTATGGTCTGCAATGTCTTTTCATCGGGTACGGTAAACGTGAGCTTCAACATGAGTTGCAGCTTGTCAGGTTGTTGGATATGCGTCACTTTCTCTTTCACCGACTCCACTAAAGGCGGGAAGCGATTTTCTATTGCTGTTAGAACAGCAAATTGCAATCCTTCTTGTAGCCCCCGTGCCTCACCTTCTGCGTACCCTTCTGCACGTCTCTTCTGTACGAATGGGTTTTCATCAAGCAGGCTCTCGATATTCGACATTTTCTCTTGTATCCTTTCCTTATCCTCTAATGAGACAGTATCCGTCCTCTGCAAAAGTGTGTTGAACCACAAGACATGTTCTGCAAAACGACGTGGTTGCTCTACATAATGTGCTTTCATCTCGTCCAGTGCTTGCGATAACAACTGATAGCTCGCACCCATCATCGTTGGGAGCAGAGGATAGACAGCGACCTTATGCTCGTCAAGATACTTGTTAGCACGTTCTTTCCAGAGCCTCGCAATCCGGTATTTGAATATAAGTATTTCCCCATCCTCGTCTACAATGACAAGAGGTGGGTCTGGAATACTCGTCCGAAACGGACAGATAATCAGAGAAATTATCGGTATCTTGTACTTTCTATAAAGAATACCATAATATTCGAGCATTCGTAAGGGCATATCGCTATCCGCGCTGGTCTCTAGCTCGATATGTACAATGCGTTCCTTCCCCCTTCGTTGGACGCGATAAGCACGATCAACTCGTAATGATGGGCGTAACGCCGTTTCATTGAGTTCCACAGGATTTTCAATATCGCCGATAAAGGTGGAAATCATCTCCAGGGTCTGGTCTTGAAAGAGCGATTTCAGTGTGCTATCATACGCCTGTTGTTGCTGGGCTTGCTGCTGTGGCTGGTAGTTCTCCCGTTCCTCTTGTACAATCATAAATTTACGACCCCTTTAACCCGTGATACGCTTATTCTATCATCTTTTCTAAATCTCTACAATATATTTGACACACGCGAGCGATAAATCGCCGCACTACGGAGTCGGCACACATGCGCGATGAATCGTCGCACCACAGATACCCTTCCCATCGTGCGTATAATATGGAGAAAGGTTTTTACAGGACTCGAAGAAGAGAAGATTATGTCACAACAAGAAAGAGATTTTAGAATCACAGACCACGCAACCTACACAGACCATGCGGCACGTAGTACCGATGCTGCTTCTACCGATTCCACCACTCAGGTTGACCCCGTTCAACAACTGCCTGTCGAACACGAAACACAAGAGCAGGCGATGCACCCACAGAATTTTCATCAGGTCGATGATTTGCTCGAAAAGGAGCATATGGCATCGGCAAGGCACACAACTGTGACACCTGCGTTCGAGCATGGCGAGAAGTATCATGAAGCAGGGAAGCGTGATGTCGAATTGTATATTCGTACCTATAACACGCTGCTACGTAGTTCTGGCGAGGTAAGCTTGAAGGCTCTCGTACAGGCGCACCTCAACATTGATTCCAGTCTGCACCCCGACGCACGTTCACCTTATCCCGACATGTCCGCCTTCATCTATAGCGTACTGCGTCTGCCAGCATCCATTATTCACTGCAACCTTGTTCTGCTCGGTCAGTCGGAGAGTGTCTTTACGCAGCAGGGCTACCACGTCGATACATGGCAATCGGTGACGGCCTCGGCCCGTCGGCGCAAATGGTTTTATGATGGCAAAGAGACGCTTGCGGTGTATGTCGCCAGCGTGAGCGATACCGATGATATTGTGCCAATTCTGGTCGCGTTCCAGATCGAGTGGAACAAGATGTACTACCTGCTCAACGAAGACCCCACGACTATTC
>DAIQNC010000034.1:6214-13373 GCA_036788655.1 Ktedonobacteraceae bacterium | reverse complement strand
CGTATGCCGATGTATCGAACGTCCAAGCACAGTGTTTGTCGGAACATGCAGAAATAGCACCTGATTGTTCGAGCCTGTCACGATACGGTCTCCCGTTGGCGACCATGCAAGGGCGCGTACCGATGCAGGATGCATAAAAGAACGCATGGTAGTTCCATTCGTCTTCCAGAGCAGGAGTTGAGAGTCATCTGCACCACTGGCAAGCATCGTTCCAGTAGGCGACCACGCTACCGAACGCACCATTTGCTGATGTCCGGTAAAGGTCAACACATGCTGTGCCGTAGTTGGCACAGTTGTTTTCGCTACGGTTTTCTGCATGGGAGCGGCAGATTGCATTGTCATGGTGGGAAGGATATTTACACTACCTTTGAGCGAACGGTATGTTGCATATGCCGCACCCGCCATACCAATGCCAAGCGTGGCAAATCCCACCGCCAGGAACGCCCGACGAGACCGTTTTTTTGTAGATGTAAATGAGGGGTATTGTATCGCAGGCATTGCATCATCATCATCGAATGTGGTTGAAGAGTGCAAAGAGGTTCCATCAGGGTTATATGATGCATGGAGTGGTACTGATACTGGAAAATCATACTGGGCAGGTACAACACGTGGCTTTTCAGCATCCAGCGTGAGTACCATACCATCAACAACTCCAACCGTGTCAAGTGTTACTCCATCAGGCAATGCCTCGTCATCAGGAGCGAGACGTAGAGCATAATGCAGCATTTCTCCATTCGTCTCTCTCTTTGGTAAACGAAGTTCTTCCACCAGTGCGAGAACGATCATAGAAAGTGGCGCATCTGCCACAATTTCCACAGGGCGAGTCGAGCCGTGTACTTGCTCCGAAATCAAAACAGTTCGCTTCATCGATATATTCTTCCCCTTCACCGTAGTTCTGGGGCATAGTGTACCATGATGTATCTGTATTGTTCAGAAAAATGGGTACAATTGGCTAGTACAGATGAGAAAATATAGTATTTTCAAGCGTAATTCAATCATGGTATCTGACTATGTTCATTGTTTAGAAAAGGATACGACTTATGCAGCTTTTGCCAGCTCACAAGAGATACAATTATCTTAAACCACTTTTTTTCGTTACAATTATGTTCTTCATTTTCCTGTTTCCACTCTCTATACAGGTAGATGCGGCAAGTCCTCAAAGAGCATTCAGTTCCAGTCAATCAGGAGCCGATGACAATTTTCCGACGGTCAATCCCAATTATATTTATGACCAGCTATTCTACATGGTGACGCACTATCAGCATCGACAATCAGGCTATAGTGAGAGTGGGCATGATGGTTTCGCAACCTACTGGGCGCAAGAGATGACTCGTGATCTACAAGGCTTCGGACCGCAGGTCTACAAAGACTCCTTTCATGTGAGTGGTTGGAGCGGAAAGCCCACCACGAGTGATGCCTTCAATGTCGAGGTGACGGTTCCGGGAGGAACGTATCCTGGGCAGGTCGTAGTGATTGGATGTCATTACGACGGTGAAGCATCTTCGACGCAATCAGCAAACGATGATGCAAGTGGGTGTGCCATAGAGCTTGGTGTGGCTCAGGCAATGGGTAACTACTGGCGCACACATCATGCCGCACCTGCGCGTACACTATGTTTCGTCATTTTTGATACTGAAGAACAAGGATTGTACGGCTCATTTCATTATCTAAACGACACTGTAAATGGCGACGTTCCTAATATTGTTGCTATGTTCAATGAGGAGCAAAACGGCATCGCCTATCCGCTTCGCTATCTCGGTCAGGCCAGCAATCCCATGTTACCACTGAACGTTGACCTTTCTCCTCTACAAAATAACCAGCTTTACCCGTCTCAAGGTAAGCTTCCACAGGCACAACTCGCTCATATCAGTGCCTTCCGTTCGCTGATGCAACAGGCCATAGCCCCTGTATTTGCAGAGTTCCGCACACTTGGGTATCAAGGTCTCACCTATCATGGAAGCGATGGTCAGGATTCCGCGCAATCTATCTTCACTCCTGACCAGATGAGCTACATGCATGTTCAGGACGATACGGTAGGTGGCAGTGACGAAATTCCTTTCACATTGGCAGGTGTTCCCAGTGCCACCTTCCTGGGCAACTATTCTTACTATGACCGCAATCCGCCCGCATGGTCTTACCCCTACGACCAACCCCAAGATACTATTCAGTTAATGAACACGTTTGCCGATGGTAGTTCTCAGCAGTCAAATGCACTTACCCTTGCGTTTGCCATTCCGGGAATGCTCACAACATGGATGCTGCATCAACCCTCTGTTCTCGGCGAGGTTAGCGTAGGCGGCGATCCGATGATGACAATACACGATATTGGACAAACTCAGGTGGGCAAGAACATCGCTTTTCAAGCGGTAGCAAACGTGCCATCTAACGGCACAACGTATAGTTGGAGCTTCGATGATGGCACTACCGCGCAGGGTGCTACCGTTTCGCATACCTATAAGCAAATAGGAGCATATCAGTTGTCTTTGACTATTCGTTCCGCACAAGGAACACATGTCATCACTAAAATGCTCAATATCGTCAATCAGAGTATGACCTATGCGAACCCTTATTGCTGCTATACAGGGCCAGGAGTACCACCATCGAATCCACAGGTAAAACTTCCGATTGCGAATGATCACCTGAAAGATGAGATAATTGGCACAGCATCTGGCTCTACTGTGACTGCCATATCAGGTCAAACGTTGCAAAAAACGGTGGCTGGCATCCCGTCGGTATTGTACCTTATTGGAGGTATCGTCCTTCTCATTCTGGCGATTGCGACCAGTCTTAGTTTAATACTGCTCTTGACTCGAAAACCGAAAAGGAAATAACCCTATCTGTCGTCCGACGATTTCTCGCGGACAGGTTCGTAGTGCTTCGGTTTGCACATTCATAACATGTGAACTCGTCCGCGAGAAATCGTCGGACGACAGATATTCCAATAATCTTGTATAATGAGCGCATTATAAGGCTTGTATTATCACGCGCTACTTGATGCATTCTTTTGGAGAATTTTATCTATGGCACGACCAATTTATGTCATTGGACATAAAAATTCTGATATGGACTCTGTTGCTTCAGCCTATGCCTATGCAACACTCCTACGCTTACAGGGCGAGGAACAGGCTATTCCAGCACGGAACGGCGAACTCAAGCCAGAGGTACGTTTCGCTCTCGAACGCTTCGAGGTAGAGCCACCAGAGGCACGCGACGACGTGTATTTGCAAGTACGCGATGTGATGAAGCGGAGCGTCTCTACCGCTCTTATTGACCAACCATTGCTAGAGGTTGGCTTGTTGTTGCAGGAGCATAATCGTCGTTCGATGCCCGTTGTAGACCATGATAACAAAGTACACGGCATCATCTCGGACGCCGATTTCGCTAAACTCTTCTTCAACGACCTTGATCCGCGTGTCGTCAATCGTATTCCATTTCAGCGCGATAACCTCATTCGCGTCTTACGAGGTCGTGTCCTCGTCGAAGGTCGGCGTCCCTTTGGCAACCGTGTGATTGTCGGCGCGATGGAAGCCGATACAATGGCGGACTATGTAGAACCTGGATGTCTGGTCGTCATCGGAGACCGCGAGGATGCCCAGTTGGTAGCCATAGAACGTGGAGCCGCTGTTCTCGTCATTACGGGCGATCTGCTCGCAACAGAAAAGACGCTCGCGGCAGCACGTCGGCAAGGCGTCATGGTGATTAGCACAGGTCATCACACCTTCACAGCAGTACGGCTCATCAATCTGAGTATTCAGACGCAGGACATCATGAGTCGCAATTTCGATTTTTGCCATCCAGAAGACCTGATGAGCGAGATACAATCAATGCTTGCTCGTCGTCGTTCGCTTCCCGTTGTCGATAACGAGAACAAACTGGTTGGCTACCTTTCACGCTCCGACTTGCTCAATGCACGTCCCAAGCGCGTGATCCTCGTAGACCACAATGAGCAATCACAGGCCGTTGCAGGACTCGAAGAGGCCGAGCTACTCGGCATCATCGACCATCACCGCATCGCAGACGTACACACCAACAGGCCCATCATGTTCCGCGCCGACCCCGTAGGATGTACCGGAACCATCATTACCGGACTGTATCATGAGGCTGGCATTGCCATTCCACGCGATGTCGCTGGACTCATGCTTGCAGGTCTCCTCTTCGACACACTTATTCTGCGCTCGCCAACATGCACACCACGTGATGAGCGCATTGCCGAAGAACTCGCGGCAATCACAGGCGAAAACATCGAAGAGTTCGGACAGGCTCTTTTCGCAGCCGCAGCCGCCGACCTTAACGATAAATCAGCCGAAGACTTGCTGACCGCTGACTTCAAAGAATTCTCGGCAGGTGACTTGAAAATCGCCATCGGCACAGTCGAGACTGCTAGCCCTGCCACCGTCGAGAAACGTACTGATGAACTGCTCTCGACCATGCAACGTATCGCCCACGAACGCAACTACGCCTCGTTCCTGTTCATGATCGTCGATATCATCAACATGCGCTGCCACCTGCTCATCTGTGGTGGTGAAAACGCAGTTGCCGAAGTCCTGCAAGTTCCGCTAGAGGCCGACAAGCACTCTGTCGTCGTTGAAGGTCTCGTCTCACGCAAAAAACAACTCGTTCCGCTTCTGCCACGCATTCAGAATGCACTGGCAGGACATGTCGTATAACGTTATCTGTAGTCTGGCGATTCATCGCAGACGTGTACCATACATAAATCGAATTTGTCTGCGATGAATCGCCAGACTACAGATAATCAGTTGCAATTATTGAACGGAGTTATACTATGGCATATTCAATGCACGAACTCGACATAACGGGTTATCGTAACGAGCTTGTTCCCAACACGTTCTTTGAACAGAACGAACCTTCGGACTACGCCGCTATCGTATTTCCAGGGCGCAACTATTCCTGCCAAGCCCCATTACTTCACTATACAACGCTGGCTCTCCTGCAACAGGCAGCCGACGTTTTATGTGTCAATTACGACAGACATCCGGGATATAACTCGTTCAGTCCAGAAGATCTTCTGCAATGCTGTATAGCAGACGCAGAAGCTGCATGCAGTACATTGCTTCGCTACAAGGATTACGAGTTTCTCACTCTTATAGGGAAATCATTGGGAACATTAGTCATGGGTCATCTATTAGCAGAAGGAATGTTTTCTGTGAATGTCAGTACGATCTGGTTTACTCCCTTGCTCAAACATCCAGAACTACCTGAACAGATGGAATGGACAACTACTCCTGCACTCTATGTCGTCGGCACAGCAGACGATGATACGTATGACGCCAAAGTCATGCAGCGTGTGCAAGAGGCAACGGGAGGACAGGTCATCGCAATCGAAGGAGCAAATCACAGTCTGGAGAGTGGAACTGATGTCTATAAATCATTGAGCGCAATGAGAAAGATTATAAAGGGAGTGCAAGACCTTCCTTTGTGATCGACTTTAATCATCATCTTGACTATATTGGGTGGATAAAGTCAGTACATAGTGATGTAAACTAAATCCTAACTTCTGCCAGAAAACAAGTGCTTGTTGATTGTTTACTAAAACGTCAAGCTGTATTTTAGTAGCACCCTGCTCTATCAGTTCAGCAAAAGCAGCACGAGCTAGCTGCTCTGCATAACCACGTCTTCTATATGAAGGCACAACATACATATCCTCGATAAACCCGTATGTTTCTTGCGTAAACGGATTTGTACGTAGCTCAAAGCTTACAAAACCTGCAATAGCGTCCTCAATACATGCAAGCCAAAAGTAATGATTGCCTTTTTCAGACTCACTTGTGGCTGCAGTAATCCATCGACTTACCGCGTCTCTTGTCGTCTCAACAGAATCAAGTTCATAATTGTAATCATAGGCTAGCCGTTCTACAACTTCTATGTCACCTTGCGTAATTGGTCGAATTTGCAACAACATACTTACTTTCTGTATTATTAATGGCTATACGAAATAGCATCGGTAACTTCTGTAAATCGCAGAAGTAGCGATGTGCCGCAAAAGGTTTGCATTTCAATTTATTTCTCATAAAAAGTAATGGTCAAACCATTCTCTCCTTCAATAGCATCCCCTAATTCAAACACAAATTCACGTTGGGGAAACAACTGCTTCAAGCGCAGTGACCAGAACATTTGTATGCTTTCCCCTAATGCATGAACAAACAGGTCTTGTTCTTGTTGAGAAACTGGATTAACACGATCTGGATAAAACCAGTCGTAACGATCAAAGAATTCTGAAACAGACCATGCATTTACCCATCGCTCAATTTTTAGTAAGCCAATAGCACTATCACTAATATATCCCATCACTGCACGTTCGACTTATAGCGAACGTTCATATTTGCGTCTTTACCTTGACACAGTTTAAAGTGTATTGTACTATTATATACATTAGTTTGGCTTGGAGGACTGAGTAGTGAACTTTGAGCAACCTGTTAGTTTTGACTGGGATGAAGGAAATAAACAGAAAAATTGGGATAAACACAAGGTAGATTATAGAGAGTGCGAGGAAGTGTTCTTTAACGAACCATTGCTGTTGCAGGAAGATACAAAGCATTCTTTACAGGAAAAGCGATACTATGCACTCGGAAGAAGCGATGCAGGAAGAACCTTATTTTTAGTATTTACCATCAGGGATAATAAGATACGTGTTATTTCATGCCGAGACCAACATAGAAAAGAGAGGAAGATATATGAGCAACAAACATGAACCGTTGCCTCAATTTAATAACGAAGATGAAGAGCAAGACTTTTGGTCAACTCACGATTCGACTGATTATATTGATTGGAGCAAGGCAGAAAAAAATCCTGCCTTTCCCAATCTTAAACCTTCTACCAGAACTGTTTCTATTCGTTTACCAGAATCTCTCATAATGGCACTTAAAACGATAGCCAACAAAAGAGATATCCCTTATCAATCGCTGGTAAAGATGTATCTTTATGAAAAAGTGAAAGAGGAATCGTTACCATATCATTCTCATGAATAAGCCATCAACGTCGCAATCAACACATCCCAGAATCGCTCTACATCCAGCGCATAGCCAACATTCACATTCGCATCTTTACCTTGCGTCTTATACACATCACAGACCGTGCGTCCGACTGTCAATTCACTCTGTGTCTCGACTTGCACGTACATAGGGTAGGTTTTCACTATCGT
>DAIQNC010000034.1:0-6204 GCA_036788655.1 Ktedonobacteraceae bacterium | reverse complement strand
ATGCACGGGCGGCGCATCAAAGCCGAAGACGTTATAATAGCTTTCCACGAAGAAGACAAGCAGGTCGGCGGCGAGCGTTGCAACGGTGCGTTGTGCATCTCGAAGGCGTTGTATTATCTCTGAAGTCGCCAGTGCTTGATGTGTCACCTCTAACGGTATCATCGTGATAGGACAGCCACTACGAAAGACAATATCGGCGGCTTCGGGGTCGAAATAAATATTAAATTCTGCGGATGGTGTGATGTTGCCCAGGCCGATTGCTCCGCCCATGAGCGAGATTGCCTTAATTTTCGGCACAATCGCAGGTTGACGTTGTATCGCGGTGGCAATGTTCGTGAGTGGCCCTGTTGGAACAAGCACAATGTCGCTATCTGATTTCAGCAGCAGGTCGATGATGAGGTCTACGGCGTGTTGGGACACTGGCTCGATGGTTGGCGTGGGAATGTTTGGCCCGTCAAGTCCTGATTCACCATGTATGTCCGCCGCATGTTTTGCCTCTCTCACTAACGGCCCTGCCATACCTCGTGCAATCGGAATATGATGCAGTCCTGCCAGTGAACACACTTTGAGCGCGTTCAAGGTCGTCTTGTCCAGCGATTGATTGCCAGCTACCGTCGTTATCGCAAGCAGGTCGATATCGGGATGTTTGCCAGCGAGTAGAATTGCTATAGCGTCGTCGTGACCAGGATCACAATCGAGAATGATTTTCTGCTTCAAGTAATAGACTCCTCCATGTCATACAATGCACACATCATAGTATCACATAGATGTTTTCGTCTACTCTCGAAAAGCTCCGAAGATAATTGACAACTTTAAGCATATGGATTGGATATACGGGTATGTCGCAGTATAATTGGGAAACATGTCCAACACCCATTCGGACACAAATTGAGTCATTTTGTACAGAGGTACACAACCTGCTCGGAGACAATTTGATCGCTATCTACCTGCACGGCTCGCTAGCGATGGGTTGTTTCAACCCTGAACTCAGCGATATCGACCTGCTCGTTATTATGCAACACGGTATGACCGTTGAGACCAAATATGCCCTCATGGACTCGCTTTTACGTATCTCAAATGCGCCTCGTCCTATTGAAACGAGCTTTCTGGTGCAGTTAGATATTCACCCGTTCTGTCACCCTCTACCCTATGACATGCACTATAGTGAGTCATGGCGCGAACAAGTATCTCATGAGCAGACTGATGGTTCATGGAAACAGCGTAACAATGACCTAAAACACGACGTTGACCTGTCGGCGCACCTTATGATTACACTTCATCGTGGCGTTACGCTTTATGGACCGCCACCTGCCGACATTCTTCCTGTTGTTCCACCGGACGACTATAAGAAATCCATTATTGGGGACTACATTGATGCACGGGATGGACGCCACTTGATGCCTTTTTATTTCGTGCTAAACGCCTGTCGTGTTCATGCATTCATCTTTAAGGGGCTTGTGTTGTCGAAAGATGAGGGCGGTATGTACGGTATTGAGCAACTACCCTTATCATTGCATCCAGTTATCGAAAAGGCTTTGAAGGTGTATCGTAGTGAGGGAACAGAGATATCATTCAATGAAGGGGAACTGGATGATTTCGCAACGTACATGGATTCCTGCATACTGCCCTCATAAGACGACAATAAGAAATAGGTCTTGAGTAGGGTGGCAAACAGGTCTACCGATGGATATCAAAAAGGCTCTCCGAAGCTATACTTGTTCTGTAAAGACAAAACGTTTCAAGGGGGTTCGTTGCTATGAGCTCTATTGCACAGCACCTCGCTGAGAAGAAAACTGTTCCCATCATTTATCGCTTACAACGCCTGTTCTTATCACTTTGCATCATCCTGGGGCCAGCATTTGGCATTGCCGCCGTTGTCTCTGGGCCGGGATATGCCAGTACAAAAAATGGTCCGGTTGCTGCTCTCGCTGCATTTGCCGCAGCCAGCACAATGCAATTACAAATCAATACACTCTTTAGTATAATTGCAACATATCTATTTCCTGTAGCTTTGCTGGCAATGGCGTGGCTTGCCATGCGTCGCGCTCCCTGGTGGGCGAGTATCGCCATGCTTGTTGTCTTCATCGGAATTTTTCCTTTCCCTGCCTTCAATGCACAGAATGCGCTCACATGGGATCTCGCTCGAATGGGAAGCAATCCTGTATTCAACGCCATTGTCCAACGTTTCAACGGCGATGGCGTCATGAGCTTTTATAATATTGCCTTTCTCATTGGGACAGTGCTAGGTCCGGTACTCATCGGGATTGCCCTCTGGCGAGCGCGAGTCGTTCCAATCTGGGCCGCCGTTCTCATTATCATCAGTCGTCTGCTTGTCTACTCCTACCCCTTCGTTCAAGGTTTCGTTCCAGCAGTCTACATTCAGGCTCTCTCCTGGCTTCCGCTCTTCATTGGCAGTATTCCCGTTGCGTTAGCCATGCTCAAAGTAACCTTTCGTTCTGAACCAGAGTAGTTCACCAGGCTTCCAGTGGCGGCTCTATCTGTAGTCTGGCGATTTATCGCAGACGAACTCCCAGTCTCGCTCGCACACGTTTGGGAGTTCGTCTGCGATAAATCGCCAGACTACAGATAGACATCGAATCACGATTGGTGAATAGGTGTCAAAAAGTGATGTTTTCTGACACCTATTCACCTATTCGGAAAAGCGAGAAATGACTTACACCGTACAACAACCTATCCCTGATACACTGCCTTCTCGAAGTCAAGGAACAGTGGTAGCGACTTCTCATCACCAAAGGGGAAAATCTGCGTGGCATATGCACCACCGATTTTACGTGTCAGGTCAATCCAGTAGTAGGAGTTGGCAAGACCTGCCCACGCAAGGCTTCCCTTTGTGCGACCAGTAGGAGCCTCTTCATCGTTAATCATGAAGGTCAGTCCCCACGTTTTCGGCATACCGGGGAAGAACTCTGCATCCGTTGAAACTGCTGGCATCACGGTTTTCAGCATCTCCACGTGGAGATTGCCCATTGCGTTATGCGTCATCAGCGCAACGGTTTCTGGCTTCACTATCTGCCTGTCGCCAGCGCGGCCATCGTTGAGAATCATGCGGATGAATTTGAGATAGTCGGGAACTGTCCCATACAATCCACCGCCGCCCATCTCAAATTCGGGGTTCTGCGGAATCTCGAACTCCATGAGTGCTGTCAGCGACCCATCCTCAGCACGTTGATGTACCTTAGCCATACGTTGTCGCATAGTTGGCGAGATGAGGAAGGAGGTGTCATTCATGCCAAGCGGCCCCAACACGTTCTCGGTCAGATACGCGCCCAGTTTTTTGCCGCTCACAGTCTCAATTGCCTTCCCTACCCAGTCGATATTGATGCCGTACTCCCAGCGATCACCGGGGTCAAAATGCAGTTGCAACTGTAATGTAGCATTCATGCAGCTAATGATAGGCGGTAAACCTTTGATCTGTTGATAACGCACATCGTCCGCGTTCCAAAACTCGTAGCCGAAGCCCGCCGTATGTGTGAGCAAGTGGCGTAGCGTGATGGGACGTTTCGGCGCACGAGTGATGGGTTGTCCATCCGCATCGAAGCCTTCGAGTACCTCCACATTTTTCAATGCTGGCAAGACATCGCTAATCGGCTCATCGAGAGATAATTTGCCCTGCTCGACCAGTTGCATCGCCGCCGTACCAGTAATGGCTTTGGTCATTGAGGCAATCCACACAACGGTATCGGGCGTCATCGGCTCTGACTCGCCCAGTGTACGCACTCCAAACGCACCTTCATAGATCGTGTCATTCGCATCGGTAGCAGCGGCTACCACTCCAGGGACATCACCTGATTCTACGCCCTTGCGTAAAATAGCATCTGCATTGGTCTGAATCGACATTGAAAAACCTCCTCAATGCTGGTGAATGTGCCACACCTCTACGTTGTGGGCAACACGACACTTCACTCGTTCTAAAACAGAACTATTCTATTGTAGTTTCGTTACCAGAGTGAGTGTCAAGACAAAGTGGTAAAAAATTTTTCACCTGTATTTTCAAACTTATCTGCAATTGCTATTGGCGCACTACCATTTCCATAGTATATAATTTTTTATTAGAAGCCTCTTCAAAAGGGCCTTAATAAACACACAACACACGTTCACGAAATGAGGACTATCATTTATGCTTGATGCAAAATATCAAGAATTGCTTTCACAACCGAACAACGCCATTATTGCCGTCAATCGTCCATCGGGTGGGCCACAACTCACTCCCGTATGGTATCTCTGGGATGGCGAGGCGTTCTATTTCAGTACCACACGAGACCGTGCTAAATATACGAACATTCAACGTGACCCAGCCATCTCGCTTATTGTCGATGATTTAGTGGGTCACAAATATATTTCGGCATATGGTCAGGCCGAGGTTTTAGAGCAACCACCCGTTGATATCGTTCGCAAACTCATCAGCAAATACGTGTCAGCAGAACAAGTGGATCAACTTGTACAGGCATCAATTGTTCCGCCACGCATTCTCGTCAAACTACACCCTGATAAGATCGTGGCGCGATAACCTTTGAACTCGACGCCGACATTGTACCTTGTTATAATGTGAGAGTAACCAACACGCTCAAAAATAAAGGACAGGGATACAATGTCAGGCTATAACGTGATTATCGGACAATCGGGCGGTGCTACCGCTGTTATCAATGCGAGCCTCGTGGGAGCCGTCGAGACCGCACTACAGGATGTACGCATAGGCGGCATCTATGGAATGCGCTATGGCATCGAAGGGCTGCTACAGGAGCAGATCGTTGATTTGCGCCAGGAGCAAATCTCCATCTGGTCGCAACTGCTGCATACTCCATCAGCGGCTCTCGGCTCATGCCGTTACAAATTGAAAGAGGGCGACGCAGAACGTGCGATTGAGATTCTGCGTCGCTACGATATACGCTACGTCGCCTATATCGGCGGCAATGACTCGGCTGATACTGCACATCAACTCGCTCAGGCGGCAGAACACGCACGCTATGAACTCCACGCAATCAGTGTTCCTAAAACCATTGACAACGACCTTCCCTTCACCGACCACTGCCCAGGTTATGGAAGTGCAGCCCGTTTCATCGCGCAATCCACCATAGACTCTACGATGAATACGCTCTCCATACCCTGGCACTACCCTGTCAAAGTTATCGAGGTGATGGGACGCGACGCTGGATGGCTCGCTGCATCATCAGCCCTCGGAAAGCGCAATGACGAAGACCCGCCTCATCTGATTCTCTTCCCCGAACAACGCTTCAACGAAGAACGTTTTCTGACACAGGTTCAAGAGATACATCGTCGCTTCGGCTATGCAATTGTCGTTGCGGCAGAAACCATCAAAAACGAGAAAGGGCAGGCATTAGGCTCGGCTGAACAGACCGGAACGGACGCCTTTCACCATCCTCTCTTGAGCGGCACAGGGCAGGCTCTTGTCAATATGGTGACGAGTCAGTTGAAGCTTCGCGCTCGCTTCGAGAAACCCGGCGACTTGCAACGTATGTCTTCACAACACATCTCGATTGTAGACCGCGACGAAGCACGACTTGTAGGACAGGCCGGGATACGCGCACTACTCGACGGCAAAACAGATAATATGGTAACGCTTGTGCGCCACAATGGGCCGCGTTATCACTGCACAACGGGACTCGTTGGACTCAAAGATGTCGCCAATCAGCAGCGTTTGTTACCCGACGACTATCTGAATGAGTCAAAAACGATGGTGACACAGGCATATCGTGATTTCGCACTACCGCTCATCGGTGAACCATTGCAACACTACCCGACGTTACAAATGCAGGGAGTACGATGATGACAGAGCAAGCGATGAAACGAGCTATTGTGATCGTTCTGGATGGCGTTGGCGCAGGTGCTAATCCCGACGCCGACGCATACGGTGATACGGGAGCCAGTTCGCTTGAACATTGCGCTCAGGCTATTGGTGGCCTTTCGTTACCGCATCTCGGTTCTATCGGCCTCGGCAATATCACGTCTATCCTGGGAACACCCCCGACAACGGATGTACGAGGAAGTTATGGGCGTATGGCTTCGGCGGCGGCTGGCAAGGATAGCACAACGGGTCACTGGGAGATGATGGGCGTCGTTCTTCAGAAACCACTTCCAACCTACCCACATGGTTTTCCTGCCAATGTGGTCGCAAAGTTTGAGCAGAAGATTGGGCGCAAAGTCATCGGAAACGTCGTCGCATCA
>DAIQNC010000033.1:6504-13384 GCA_036788655.1 Ktedonobacteraceae bacterium | reverse complement strand
GTTACAACAAATATCACGACGGGAAAAGTGAAGCGCATTCGTAACAATGGACGCGCAACGATGACACCATGCGACCGACGTGGCAACATCATCGACGGTGGTAAAGAGGTTGCAGGGAAGGCACGACTGTTACCCGAATCTGAGCAAGCCCAGGCGGTTCAGTTCCTTGCACGTAAGTACGGATTTATGTTTCGCATGTTCGCATTGATGCGAAAATTGAGCAAGGCGCAGAGTACGATTATTGAGATCGAACCTGCGTAATCCTGTAGGGGTCTTAATTTATTACACCCTGCTCGGCACATGAACCCACGTCATCGCGCCTATCCTATCCTGTACGCTAGCTATTCCTGATGAACGTTCGTGATGGGGCGAGCAGGGTGTAATAAATTAAGACCCCTACAGAGGTTATCCTACCAGTTCCTGTTCGTCGAGTGGGCCTAGTGCGGTCAGGACTTGTTTTTCGCGCATGGGGAAGCGGTGCAAGGCACGCATCACGTCGGTGGTGGTGATTTTCTCGACACGCGAAATCTCCTCTTCGACAGTGATAAGGCGACCCTCAGTTACCCAGTCGTTGGCGAGGGAACGCATTCGGGCGAAGGTCGATTCGCTACTGAGAACCATACCGCTAATCCACTTATCCTTTGCTCGCTGAAGTTCGTCTTCGTAGACGCCCTCGTTGAGCAGGTTGTCGAGTTCGGCACGGAGCAATTTCAGGACTTCGGGAGCCTGTTCGGGCGTCGTGTTGGCATCCATAATCATCAGTCCTGTACCTTCCATTGCCCAGATACCTGCGCTGGCAGATTCGGCAAGACCTTTTTGATAGATGTTCCAGAAGAGACGTGAGCCATCTCCATCGCCGAGGATGCTGCCACCGAGGACGGCGGCGTAATAGTCGGGGTCTTGCACATCGACGGTAGGCATAGCGATAATCATGATTTGCTGCTTGAGCTTTTTGTCCACCATGACGTAGTTGATGGGATGTGCGGGTTCGTAGTGTGCGACATGGCGGCTCGCATCGCCTGTACGCCAGTTCGCACAATGCTCTTCCGCAAGTTGCACGAGGTGGTTCCAATCGAACTTGCCCGCAATTGAAAGAATTATATTGTTCGCGGCATAGCGGCTGTTCCAGTAGTTGCGCATCTGTTGAATGTGCATTCCACGAATACTTTCACGCGACCCTAGTACATCATGTCCCAGAGGATAATCGCCGAAATAGACCTGCATCATACGACGATAAGCCATGTTGTACGGTTGATCCTCGGAGCGTGCAATCTCGTTGACGATGACCTCTTTCTCCATGTTGAAGTCGGTCTCGTCGAGGCGTGGATACATCATATCACTGAGCAGGTCGAGGGCGCGGTCAAGATACTCGCCAAGCACACGTGCGTAGAAGACAGTGGACTCATGCGATGTGAAGGCGTTCAACTCTGCTCCAATTTTGTTGAACTCCAGCGTAATCTGCTGCCAGTCGAGGGATTTTGTACCCTTGAACACCATATGCTCCAGGAAATGCGAGACACCTGCGATATTCGGGTCTTGCTCATCGCGTGAACCTGTACGAACGTAGTAGGAGACCGCGACGGACTCAAAATCGGGCATAGGTTGTCCTACAATTTGTAGACCATTGCTGAGACGATGCGTATGAAACACAGTACCATTGGCTGTGGAAGAATCTGTCATGTAATGCTTGCTCCTCTGTAGTTATAGAAGGAAGAAAAAAGCTGTGCTATCTGTACCTAGCCATGCTAGCCGTACATAATATAAGTAGATGATAGTCTCATGGAGGGAGGATTGTCAAACGATAGGTTGATGGGAACCAGAGCGAAGCGCAAGGCATCGTCTTGACAATCCCTTTAGAAAGGCAAGCCCGTGTCGCTCACTTCACATCTCGACGATTCGTCGAGTCCGATTGGTCAATACATCAAACAGCATTTCGCTCACACAAAGGTACTTACGAGTGTCGTAAATCAACAGTTGAAGCAAGCCGTAACGCTTCTACCTGCTCAAAAAGAGAAATCGCCGTACCCGTATGCGACGCTTGGGACGGTTATTGATTATCGGCTTCGATATGCCTTTGATATCACGCCATATGAACAATTAGTAGCGTGGTTGGGTGCGAGGATGTTAGTTAGAAATAGGTATTCTGTTACGCTACTCAAAACATTCTTTGATACACTTGATATAACAGTGCGAGCTATGCAACCAGTTGGTCGCCTACTTTCAACTGAGGATGAACGATTGCTTTGTCGCTATTGCTACGTGTTAAGCTTGTTCGAGCAGGTATTCCGAACGAGTCATGAGAATGTTGTGAGAAGTAGCCCGTTATTCGTACCCTCTATAAAACGGAATGTTAATGATTTACTAGCCATCCCACAGGATGTATGTCTGGATGATGTTGCCGCCGTATTTCACCTGTTCTATGAACGGCACAACGCGCTCTTATCGAAGCCACACAACCTCAACCCGGTATTCGCAGGAAGTCTTGATGTTGGCGGAGCAGACGGAGACCTGATTGTGGATGGATGTCTCATTGACATCAAGGCGACAATTAGTCCGAAACTCGCAGCAAACCACCTCTTCCAGCTTGCAGGTTATCTCTTGCTTGACTACGATGACGCACTTCACATCACCTCAGTAGGCATCTACATGGCGAGACAGGGAATGCTTTTCACATGGCCCGTTGATGATTTTGTGAAGCAATTAACTGGCGATGAACATATAAAGATGGAAATGTTGAGGAAGGAGTTTCAAGAGAAGTTTGGGCGCAGAAGATGATGATGAGCAGAGAGAGGTAGGAAACCAGGTGGCTCTGTAGCCATCCTGGTTCCTTATGATTTGATGCGTAGCGACCGCTACGCCGTTGTTCCCCCTCAACTGGAGCCTAGATTGGCGGTACAGCCGAAGCAGTGTTGACCAATCTGGATAATACGCTCTGTAAAATCGGTGAGCTTTGCGCCAACCGCTTCGGTGATGGTTTGCGGCGACTCGCGGTCGATGGTGACATCGAGCATCTGGTTGAAGTCGCAGTCGTAGAGGCGACCATCCCAACCGACGGAGAGTGTGGTGCGGCACATGAGTCCATCCACTGTCGATGGATTGAATGCGTTGACCAGCTTCTCCATGTATGCCTCAAGGTCGCCGGAACGATACAGGAAGTCCAGATAACGGCTAATCGGCATATTGGTGATGGTGTAGAGCGAGTTGAACTCGATATTGTAGCGGCGTTTGAGTTGCCGTTTCCACTCCCGCTCCAACGATTGCTGGTTGCCAGGGAGAAACGCCCCGACGGGGTTAGTGATGAGGTTGAGTATAAGTCCTGTTCCCTCTTTGCCATAGCCGAGCGCGTTCAGGTTCTGAAGTACCTGAATGGAGTCCTCGAAGACGCCATCGCCACGCTGTGTGTCCGTCTGCTTAGGTGCATACGATGGTAGTGAGGCAATGATTTCGACCTTATGCTTTGCCAGAAACTCCGGTACATAAGCATAGTTCGGCAGGAGTGTGATGGTCAGATTGCAGCGATCAATCACGTGACGCCCCAGTGCCGTTGCACGTTCGACGATTTCTCGAAAGTGGGGATGCATTTCCGGTGCGCCACCTGTGATATCGAGCGTAGGAATATCGGTGTTTGCCAGGAAGTCCAGACAGGCATCCATCACATCACGCGGCATCACCTCTTTGCGGTCTGGTCCTGCATCGACGTGACAATGAGCGCACGTCAGGTTGCAGCGTTTGCCAACATTGATTTGTAGCACGGTAATACCCGTTGCGCTGTCGGCACGTAGTTGCTCAAAGCCAGCACTTCTCAATGCATCAGAGAACGGATGCACAGGCAGAGCGTCGAGTATGTGCCTTTGCTGCTCGGTATGCGAAAGTGGATGATTTTGTTTCTGTAAAGTTGGAAGGACTTTTGCCAAATCTTACCTCTTTCCTCGTAAAACTCGCAAATCGCATTTGCTGTGCTAACTTAAGAAACGTTCTGTTGCTCGACATGGATTACATTGAAAATGTGTTTGAGCATGTGGGTGTCATAATGAAATGGTAGCATTACGAGGAAAAAGCTGTCAAGCGGCATATTCTGAGAAGCAGAAGGAACAAATTTTGCAGGGCGATGCCTTGTGCTCGCCCTGCAAAATTTGTTCCTTGCAATAGTTGAATATAGCTGAGACCTGTGATATGCTTTGATACAGTGTTACTGTAGGAGTGAGTACAGAGAAAACTCGCCTTGTGCGATTTCCCACGCTTCCTGTTGCTTTCACACGAAACGTAAGGAGCGAACATGTCTTCGGCCTCGACCTGGGAAGAACCCCAATTGTTTGTGGATGAGGAATATCCACCTGATTTGCTCAAATATTTATTGAAGAATATGATGACGCAATTTCACGCGCAGGGTGCGTGTATTGCATTGTATGATGAGGGGCGTAAACGAATGCGTGTGCGACTGCATGTGCGTTTACGTCAACCTCAATCTATGCTTCCTCAAGGTGCGCGTCCACGCCGAACAGTGTATCTTGGCGATGGAGAAGCTGAACGCCCTACTGACCCTTATGTGCAGGCACATCGAGAGCAGATATACCCTGGCACGACGGACACATTGAGAACAGGTGGAGCGAACATGGCGAATAACGGTACGCATGATACAGTACGTTCTCATACGCATATTCCTCCTCGCCCACACCAGAGCAATTCACAACCGCTTCCAGCACTTGGGCCGCTCACTCCTGCGGAAGAATTGTATGAAGTGCCAAAGCAACAATGTGAACTCTTTGCCGTTGGAACCTTGTATCGTCCAGGTGAAGATTTAATTGGTAGAGCCTGGGCGCGTAATGAGCTACGTATCGTTGAACAGAACGAGTATATGGCTTTTCTGCACAATGAACATATGGCATTTCCACGAGTAGATGTGATGCCCACGTCGTACTTTGTTATTCCTATTCAAGAATCTACGCTTGTTGATGATATGCGTGGAAAACGAACTCATGCACCTATACTTGGCGTCGTTGTGTTGTATAAAACGATACACGCTGTGGTGAATCCCTTTCAAGTATCGCAACGAACGGAGGCGATGCAGTACGCGGAGCGTATCGCACTCTATCTCCAGAATGATAGGCTCCAGCGTGGTCAAAGACGGGCCAGTCTCTATCTGGAACGTCTTCAGGAAATCAGTAATGTATTTCCTACTAACGTCAAGCTTGCAGACCTCATACACCTCATGCATAAGTTCGCTTCGCAGGTTGTCCATGTGTCGTCCATCCTTATCACCTTTTATGACCGTGATACCGATAAAATTTATGATGTGTACGCTCATCGACATGATGATAGCCGTGATAATTTGATTGAGCAGCCACTGATTGCGACGCCGCATCAGCGTCCTATATGGTGGCAGGTGGTGCAACGAGACAAACAGCGCCTGATATTCTCGCCAGCAGTGGATGACGATAAAGCAGAGATTTACTCAGAACTTCTACAAGGCTCGTGGGGCAATCAGCATGAGGCGCAGTGGTTCTTACTCTTGCCCATGAAGATGTTTAATCGGGTGGTTGGCTCATTGAGTATTACCAGTTCACGCCCACATGTCTTTCATGAAGACGAGATACAGGTGCTGGAGACGATGGTGCAGATTGTCACCGTAAGCCTGGAGAATGTGAAACTGTACGAGCGGCACAGGACGCTATTGAGCGAAGGGAAACAGCGCGAAACGCATCTCGCGGCCCTCAATAGTGCTTTTCAGTCGATTAGTTCCGGTTTGAATGTCGAGCAATTGCTGAATAGTCTTGTGGATTCTGCCGCCCAATTGATGGATGTCGAATTGTCGGTATTTTTTCAACTTTCATCTGATGAGACATCACTGGTGGCGCAAGCCATGTATTCTCCGCCAGCAACCAACAATTATGACGATGGAAGTGAAGCATACAGTATTACCTTGTTCGACAGGGCCGCACATACCGAACTCATTTCACAGATACATATACCGTATAAGGGAACAATCTTAGAGCAATCTGCGAAAGAGACATACTTTTATCTCGATGCTACAGCTATTGAGGACATTGCACGACAGAGTGAAGGAGGTGGACGCATCTTTCTTCAGGAGATGAAGTTGAAACAGGTGCTTGTCATTCCTGTTTCACATGATGCAATGCTGATGGGTTTTCTAGCAATTTCCGCCCCTAACGAGTTACGTCGTTTCAGACCAAAGGATGTCGGGACATTACTCGCCGTATGCGCTCAGGCAGCAGGAGCTATTCGGAACGCGCAACTCTTTACCGAGCGAGAAGAGGCGTATGCTGAGTTGCAACGGTTGAGTACGCTCAAGGATGAGTTCCTGGTGACAGCTTCGCATGAGTTGCGAACACCGCTCACTGCCATCAACGGCTACGCTGCTTTGCTGAAACGGCAGAGTGGACGACCCTCTCCGCAGACTATTTTGCACTATGCAACAAAGATTGGGGGAGCTGCACAGCAATTGAGCGACCTCATGTTGAGTATGGTTGAGGCATCGAAAATAGGAATCGTCGATAGGAAGATTGATCTCAAGATGGGGGGTGTGCCACTCAGAATGGCTTCTGAAATCGCGGTGGGTATGCTGAGTATCAATGTCGAGCAAGAGTTGGTGTTGGATGTTCGTTCCGACCTGTGGGTACAAGGCGACCCACTACGTGTACGCCAGGTCATCACTAATCTCTTAGACAATGCCGCCAAATACTCGCCACCGGAAGCTAAAATAGTTCTGACTGCAAACACGGTACAGGCAGCCGAAGTTGAGGCGTTGTTGCCGGATGACTTGAAAGAGCATATGAGTGAGAAGTTTTCCCCTCATCATCCAGTCGTCCTTGTGCGCGTGATCGATGAAGGCGAGGGTATTGCTCCCGAAGATCAGAAAACG
>DAIQNC010000033.1:6259-6494 GCA_036788655.1 Ktedonobacteraceae bacterium | reverse complement strand
ATAAGTTTGTTCGTGCCCCACGCTCGCTCACGACACCTGTACGCGGCACAGGACTTGGCCTGTATATCAGCCGCCGCTACATTGAAGCGATGGGGGGACAACTCTGGCTCGAACGCAGCGTCATCAACGAAGGCTCTATCCTCAGCTTCTATCTGCCACAAACTCCTGCCGAGGAGATACCCCCAACCGAACAAGAGGTCGATGAGCGACAGTTCACCGATGAAATGCCCGTAAG
>DAIQNC010000033.1:1287-6248 GCA_036788655.1 Ktedonobacteraceae bacterium | reverse complement strand
TCTGGTTGCTGAAAGGGGACGAGGGCGTCATACATTATGACCCCTACAATTATTTTCCAATTATTTTCCTTCTTAACGAGTTCTGTTTCTCCCTTACCACATAGCCGCCCTTTATGCTTCTACAGAACCCCCTTCTCTTGCCTGGATGCGTGTCATCCACCCATCTTTCTTCCACCTGACTCCCTTACACGCTTGCGATACATTTCACACCTCTCCACATGACTCACCACCCCTTGTATCGCTTCCCTTCTCCTTCCCATCCACTACATAACCACCCATCCCACAATCATCAAATATCCATTGGTCGGATATCGAAAAATAAAGCTGCATTCCTTCTGTGTGCTTCCCTCTCATCCCTTGCCACTTGACCACCGCACGGGCTTCATGCTCCACAATCCCTGCCACTTCTCCACTACTATCCCTTGAGCATGTTCGGCACTCTTTCGTCCCTTGCTACCTGTCTCCACCCTTCCCCACTCTTCCTCTTCACTGCCGACATGGAATGCATATATTTCACTTTGTCTCTGATGGTGATACTGTAACATAAGTGTATGAGTACCATGTGAAATTGTTCTCGAAATTTCTGAAAAAGCCGTCATAACTGAGTACAGACTCAGATGAAGTGCGTTACAATTTTTTCATATTTTGCCAATCCTGTCTAAATTTCTCCATTGCTTCATCACTCAATGAATCTTTGGTCATGTCCAGTAGCACCGACGGAGCGATGGTGAGGTCATGTGCGCCTGCAAGTAACGCAGTAGTTGCCTCGGCAGGAGTTTTGATACTGGCGGCAAGGAGACGCGATGAAAGTTGCTGGTTATGTAGCAGTTCGGCTATCTGGCTCACGCGCTCACTCGCGTCGATGCCTGAACGCTCAAGCCGATTGTAGTAGGGGATGATAAAGGCAGCTCCAACCATCGCGGCAGTATATGCCTGAGCAACCGAGGTGACGGCGGTAAATGCGATTTGCTGCTTCTGGATTTTGCGAAGTCGCAGCGCAACTCGCATGCCTGTTTGCGTCATAGGGATTTTGGGGATGACATGTTGAGGGTCTAACTCGACATACGAGAGAACCTCTTGCAACATCTCCTCTTCGTCAGATTCTCCCGGTTGCACAAAAATAAAACCTGCCACAATACGCTGAATTTCCTTTATCAAGGTCGGAACGCTCATTTTCTGGCCGCGCTCACGTGCTGCGAGCAATATGCTAGGATTCGTAGTGACGCCAGCAACGGGTATGGACTGGACGACAGAGATGATATCATCAAGGTATGCACAATCAATATAGAGGGCCATGCTATGCTCCAATCGTGTTTACTCTGTGATGTTGTTCGTATTGAGTCAACATCACGCATCCTTATCCTCAATTCGGCAGATAGTTCCTTTGTGCCATTTGCCATAAAGCAGGCACGCGCTGGTATAGTAGTTCTTGCCGAGGACAACATCGCATCCGCTCAAAGGCTGCTTGTCGCGCCACATGTGCGCCATGTTGCCTTTCACGACTATATTGTACACGCTATTGACGCGACAATGGATATCGCGGTACTCAATCTGCTCTATCAGCCGGGAAAACAATGGGTACGCTATGGAATAGAGGCGGCGGCACGTGCCTTGAAGGTTGGTGGGCGGTTCTATGCTGTAGGTGCGAAAGAGCGCGGTATTCTTTCTACCACGAAGGAGATGCAAGAACGATTCGGGAATGTCGAGACGCTCACGATAAGTAAAGGGTATCGTGTGGTTAGCTCGCAGAAGACGGCACATACAGCACAGGATGTGGAAGATAGGGCGATGAGCAAAGACCTGTCTACAGCTGTGTTCGCGGGTGGACAACTGGATGAAGGGACGCAGCTGCTCCTCGAAGCGTTGCAGGTACGAGCAACAGATGAGGCACTCGATATCGGTTGTGGCGCAGGCTACATCGGTCTGCATATGGCACGTCTCGCATCAAAAGGACAGGTAACGATGGTCGATGTGAGCCTCGCAGCAGTCGCGGCTGCCACTCGTGCTGTACAGGAGAGCGGCCTGACCAATGTGCATGTGCTACCGAGTGATGGAGCGCAAGCAGTGATTACGCAGCACTTCGACCTCGTTGCCACCAATCCGCCATTTCATCAAGGCGGCATCCAGACCACCAGCATTGCCGAACGCTTTATCCGCGAGTCCGCACAGGTGCTACGTCCACGCGGACGCCTCTATCTTGTAGCAAACCGCTTCCTCAAATACGAGCCGACGATACGGGATGTATTTAGCAACGTTGAGGAAGTTGGGGGAAACAATCGCTATAAGGTATTGAAAGCTGAGAAACTCCATTAGCGGAACAATTCAGAGACCGAGCGACCATCGTGGATGCGACTAATTGCACCTGCGAAGAGTTCGGCAACGCTGAGTGTGACCATATTCGGTAGCCGCTTATCATCAGGAAGAGGTATGGAGTCAGTGACGACAATCTCTTTAATAGGAGCATCGGATAATCGTTTGAGGGCAGGGCCGGAGAAGACGCCATGTGTGGCACAGCAGTAGATATCGTGTGCGCCCTGTGAAGCGACGACGCGCACAGCCTGAGTGAGCGAGCCGGCGGTGTCGATTTCATCATCGACAATCAAGGCGTTCCGTCCCTGCACATTGCCAATGATGCCCATAGCCTCGGTATGACCGTTGTTGCCGAGACGCCGTTTCTCGACGATGGCAAGAGGAGCATTGAGTCTATCGGCGAGACGCCGTGCCTTCTTCGCAAAACCCTCATCGGCGGAAACGACGGTGAAATCATCGAGTTCACGCTGGAAAAAGTAGCGTGCGATGATGAGTTCCGCCGTCAATTCATCGACGGGAATGTTGAAAAAGCCCTGTATCTGGCCCGCGTGCATGTCCAGCGTTACGACGCGATTCGTTCCGGCGACGGTGATGCAGTCGGCGATGAGACGAGCGGTAATCGGGACACGCGGCTGGTCTTTCTTGTCGGTGCGCCCATAAGCATAGTAGGGAATAACGGCGGTAATACGCGATGCCGAGGCACGTTTGAGCGCGTCAATCATGATGAGTAGCTCCATGATCGACCTGTTGACGGGTGAACTGAGCGGTTGCACGATGAAGACATCGTGACCGCGTACATTCTCATTTATCTTGACAAAAATGTTTTCGTTGCTGAACTGAAACACATCGGCGTTCCCCAATGGAATACGTAGATGGCGGCATATGGCGACCGCGAGTGCGGGATTGGCGTTCCCGCTAAAGACGCTCAAATTGTCCACGACAGGGTTATACCTCCTCTTGATTAGAGAAAGTATATCACATATTGGACATCCTCTGCGTTCTTCGCACTCAAACCAATTTCTTATATTTGACCTGTACACTACAATCAATTACAATATGCAACGGATAAATAGAGGTGGGCAGGGAATTGCTCACTGCGATGAGGAGGATTCATGCGAATTCGCAAGGTCGTGTTGCCGGTTGCTGGCTTCGGTACACGAGTGCTACCAGCTAGCAAGGTTGTTCCCAAAGAGATGCTACCGCTTGTTGATAAACCGATCATTCAATATCTCGTCGAGGAAGCGGTCGCTGCTGGAGCCGAGGAGATTATCTTCGTGACCAGTCGTGGCAAACGTGCCATTGAGGATCAGTTCGACGCTTTCCCAGAGTTAGAAGCCATCCTTGAACATAAGGGCAAGCAGAAGGAATTAGACGAACTGCGTCGTTTGCAGCATATGGCGTCGTATGCCTCGGTACGCCAGCCGCAGCCGCTTGGCCTGGGCGATGCCGTGCTACGTGCGAAAGAACTGGTGGGCGATGAGCCATTTCTCGTCATGCTTGGTGATGAACTGGTCGCGCCAGAAACACCTTGCTTTCCACATATGATCGAGGCGTATGATACGTACAAAGGCTCCGTGCTTTCGCTCTTCACATCGCCACGAGATCAGGTTTCTTCCTATGGCATTGTCTCAAAGCAGGAACTTGGTAATGGTGTGGTCAAGGTGACACATCTCGTCGAGAAGCCGAAGCCCGAAGAGGCTCCATCAGACCTTGCGGTCGCAGGTCGCTATCTACTCACCCCGGACATTTTCGAGAAGCTTGAACATGTTCAACCGGGAAGTGGTGGCGAAATTCAATTGACCGATGCGCTAGAAATGCAGGCGCGTGAAGGACATTGCTATGGCATCGAGTTCGAGGGCGAACGTTACGATACTGGTAATCCGCTCGGCCTCGTCACCACCAATATCGCCTATGCCCTCAAACGAGAAGATATTGGCCCGGCCCTACGTGAATATATGAGGCAAGCACTCGAAAAAGAGTAGGAATGTGTAGAAGGTGTTATGAAGACCTTTTAGAGATGAATTGGCGTACACGTAGGGACAGATTCATCACGTTCGTGCGAACAGGGATGATCGGGTCACACGGATGTGATGAATCTGTCCCTACATAAGCGTCGATGTTGAATGTGAAAATTCATCATAACATCTTCCACTTCCATATTTTTGCTTTACGGAAAGAATACATGCGTGTCGGCAGACAGGCAGGAGCGTCATTATGACTGATATCATAGCTCTTATTCATGGCTATAACTTTTTCCTTATCTGTGCAGTTGCACTTATCTCAGGTATCTGGGGGCTGGTTATCTATTTTAGCAAACGTGAGCCGCATCGTCCCTGGTTTATCTCGCTGTATGTCGTCGCGCTGCTGGGCCTGTTGCAGGGGCTGATTGGTGTGGCACTGGTGCTGCTTGGTCAAAAGCCGGGTGGTGGTGTAGACCTCTACTGGTTGCATTATGTCTATGGTGGTATCGTCGTCTTCGCACTTCCCATCGCGGTCACATACACGACGAATGGCAAGAATAAACGTCGAGATACACTTATCTATAGCCTTGCCGTTCTCATACTCGCGGCAGCCAGTGTGCGCGGCTGGATGACAGGGCCTATTCCCGGTCATTTCCTGATACCATTTGTCGGGTCTTAAACGATAATCTG
>DAIQNC010000033.1:0-1255 GCA_036788655.1 Ktedonobacteraceae bacterium | reverse complement strand
AGGGGCGTTATTCTATAACGCCTTGGTACAATGCCTTGCTACATTCGTGTGCTACATTCGTGGTTGGGCAAGTAGGGCGTTATAGAATAACGCCCCTACAGATTATCGTTGTTGTTAGAGAGGGTTTGTATGCGTGCATCTTTTATTCATGTTGCGGACACACATCTTGGTTATGAGCAGTATGGTGTGCGTGAGCGGTTCAATGATTTTAGCCGCGCTTTCTGGGATATTCTTGATATTGCGTCTGGTGAAAAGATTATAGATGAAGTAAAGAGTCCAGTAGATTTTGTTGTTATCGCGGGCGACCTGTTCAATAAACGTGCCATTGATGCTATGACGCTGATTCATGCCATAGAGGGTCTCAGGAAGCTGAAAGAACGGCATATTCCGGTGCTGGCAATTGAGGGCAATCATGACCGTAGCTACTACCGCGATGGCATTTCGTGGTTGCAATTTCTCTGCTACGAAGGCTATTTGATGCTGCTTGCACCGGAGATGCGCGATGGTGTGCCTATACTCACGCCCTGGAATCAGCAGACGATGCAGGGGGCATATGTCGATTTAATGGATGGACGCTTGCGCGTCTATGGACTTCCCTGGCAAGGTGCGGCAACGGTGAAGAGTATGGAGAGCATGGTCAAGGCGATGCAGGATGCACGTGCCGAAGAGGATGAGAACGGTGTCCAGTATCGCCTGTTGATGATGCATACTGGTGTCGAAGGCATTGTGGCTCGTATTCAGGGCCTTCCTGCTATGTCGCACTTCCAACCTCTGCATGATTGTGTAGATTATCTCGCACTCGGTCATGTTCACAAGCCCTACGAGTTCGATGGCTGGATGTATAATCCTGGCTCGACGGAGACATGCGGTGCGGAAGAGGCGCAATGGCGTGATCGTGGGTATTATTATGTGCAGGTTGACACCGATGAACCTGAGCGTATCATCGACCTGAGCCGCAAAGAGCGTGTCCACCATGCCGAGCATCTTGTGAGTAAGCGGCGTCCATTTGTGCGCTACGACTTGCGCGTTGATGGCCTGGACGAGCCAAATGCGCTCTACATGCGCCTCGAAGACTATTGCCGCCGTGAGGGTAGCAAATATCTGGAAGATGATGCACAGCCTGTCGTGCAAATCGCGCTGTTTGGCACACTCAGCTTCGATGCAGGTGCGCTCGATATGACGCGCATGGAAGACCTTGTACGCGAGGCGTTCCATCCTATCTTCGTGCGTGTCGATAATAACACGAATGATCAGG
>DAIQNC010000032.1:2551-13482 GCA_036788655.1 Ktedonobacteraceae bacterium | reverse complement strand
GGTGGTGAAAACATCTATCCACGCGAAATTGAAGAGTTTCTGATACGCCATCCTGCCATCGCCGACGCGCAAATCCTTGGTGTCCCCGACCCCTTCTTTGGCGAAGAACTCCTCGCCGTCATCCGCCTCAAAGACGGCGCAACTCTTAATGAAAGCGAGTTACGCGAGTATAGCAAAGGCAAGATTAGCCACCAGAAGATACCGCGCTACATTCAATTCGTCGAAAGCTACCCGATGACGGCAAGTGGCAAAGTGCAGAAATATATTCTGCGTAAACAGGCGATTGAGTCGCTTGGTTTGAATAATGTAACTGTGTAGGGGTCTTAATTTATTACACCCCGGTCGCTCATTATCCAACGTGTATCAGGAATGGCAAACGTTGAACAATGGGCGACCAGGGTGTAATAAATTAAGACCCCTACATGATGGTTGACATGGTACAATAACATATATCAAGGCTTATTCAGAACAAAGTAGTTCATCGTGGAATAACTGAGGAGACACCATGTCCATTGAAATGCCCTCGAACCCATCTAATCCATCCCAACAACCTTCCGAGTCGTCCGTAGCAGTAGAGAGTGCGTCACTAACACAGTTGCAGCAGACGCCCGTTGATAGCGTGATGAACATTATCGACGAGGGACTTGTGCATTTGCCCACGTACCGCGAACTGTATTATCGCTGGGAGCGTCAGCAGTGGCGCACACAAGACCTCGATTTCGCACCAGACCGTGAGCAGTGGCAGAAGATGCCGCCCGAAGAGCAGAACATGCGAATCGGTGGCCTCTCGGCATTTTTCAAAGGTGAAGAGTGCGTCACCAACACCCTCGCGCCCTATATCACTGCTATGCCCGATGACGAAATGCGTATGTTCCTGACGACACAGCTTGTTGATGAGGCACGTCACACCGTCTTCTTCTCGCGTTTCTTCGGTGAAGCTCTCGGCGTGGATTATGGCAGATTAGAAGAGACGTTAGCGCATGTGCAGCAGAACATGAATGAGCAACTCAAATATATTTTGATTGACGCGCTCAACGAGGTCTCCGAGCGTATTCGCCAGGAGCCAACGAACCTTGCGCATCTCGTCGAAGGTGTCACGCTCTATCACGTTGTCATCGAAGGCACAATGGCTCTGGCGGGACAGCGCAGCATCTTAGAGGTGTATCGAGAGCAAGACCTGTTCCCAACATTTCGGGGTGGTTTCACTGCTGTTGCCCGTGATGAGTCGCGCCACGTCGTCTTCGGCGTCAAGTTCTTGCGCGACATGATACAGCAAGACAATCAGTACGCGCATGTCGTCCACGATGCCATCAACAAATACGTGCCAACCGCACTCGACGCCATCTCGCCACCGAAGGAACACATCCCACAAATTATTGCCAATGGTGAAGACCCATGGGTCGCGCCGCGCTATGGTCAGGAGTCGCTTAAAAAGAAGCTCAAAGTGATCGGGTTGAGTATGGATGTGCCGGATGTGCCGCCGCCACCGTTTGCGTAAACCTATACATATGAATGAAGGTATCCTGAGCATCCGTGTGTGACCGTTGAATGCTCAGGATATAATCACCTGATATTTTTGATATAGAAACAGTGTAAAGTGGAAGCATGGACGATATTTTTAGTAATCCACACCTTCTTGAAGAGATGACGCCGCAGCAAGTCAAAGAGTTAGCCCAGGCAGAAGGATGGCAGGTAGACACTCTCAGGCGCGGCTCGCAGATGGGCAAGGGGCTTATAGTGAGGGAAATAGATGATGACGGTAGGTTGACTGGACGTATGATTCAATGGCATCCAGGTGGGGACATCACGGAACCTCTCCTTATTGGAAAGTAAGTTCACCTGTTACAGGAACCATTAGAATAGGTAGCCAGTTCAAGTAAGTGACCACGAAGCTGTTACAATAGATTATAATTGAGTTGAAGGCATTCTATAATAATGAAAGGAACGAAGATATGGAAATTGAAAGTAAGCAACATATCAATATGCTGCTTCAATCACTACAGCTACTTGCTGCTAATTATGAACGGCAAGTGAAGGCTTTCCCAGAATATGTACACGTTCCTGATGAAATTGCCTTGACCTTCGATGATACCTACACGCTTGTTGCATCTCTCAGGAGTGATGGTCTGGTAACACCTGCCCAAGAGCATAAATTGGGGCAAATAGATACATTGCTTGAAAAAATGAGCCAGGACGAAAATGTATGGACATGTGAGGAATTGAGAACATCATCTCAATGGGAAGATGTTAGACAATTAGCCAGAGAGACGCTAAAAGCCTTTCATACTCCCCGACAAAATCCCAATTTGTTCTGGTTACACTACGTTCCCGATCAGCAAGCTCATATTCGATAGTTGTAGGGGCCATAATTCATTACACCCTTAGTATAGGAGTAATTGTATGATTTCCGCCGTTGTATTGCTCAACGTTCAGCGCGGTCAGGTTGACGAGACCGCACAAAGCCTGTTAGAGATTGAGGGCGTTGCCGAAGTCTATTCGGTAACAGGCGAGTACGATCTGGTCGCATTGCTTCGTTTGCAACAATATGAAGACCTCGCCGATGTCGTAACGTCGCGCATCGTCAAAATTCCCTCGATTGTCAAAACGAATACGCTAATGGCCTTTCAACGCTATTCCAAAGCTGATTTGCAGCAAGCGTGGGATATCGGCGTCGAGTAGAGTTACAGGGTGTGATGGTGAAAGTTAACAACATAACTCGGACATGGGTGGTGTTGTTACCAGGGTCTGATTCTATCACACCCTGGTAGTCCATCTGAGAATGTCCAGCTTATTTTCTCAACCTTCATCATCACACCCTGCTTCCCACATCATTTCGTTGTCCTCCATAGCTCGTAGCCAAACCTGTGAAGAACCATCCTTCCTACACTCCCCACACTCTAATAGTCTTATCAGCACTTCCACTGATAATGCTTTGCCCATCGGGGCTAATAGCAACACTCAGAACTCCACCCTCATGTCCTGTAAGCGTCTGAAGCAATTCCCCCGAAGGAAGATTCCAGACTTTGATCGTCTTATCATCGCTTCCACTGACAAGAGTTCGTCCATCAGGGCTAACGGCAACACTCCGAACCCAATCCTCATGTCCAGTAAGAGTGCGAAGCTGTTCTCCCGAGGGAAGGTTCCAGACTCTTACCGTCTTATCACCTCCACCGCTCATGAGTGTTTGTCCATCAGGACTAATGGCAACACTCCAAACACCGATTCCGAAAATAATTTCACCTGTATGAGCTTTTAGAACACGAAGTAACTTTCCAGAACGGCTATCCCATACTCTAATTGTTTTATCATCACTTCCACTGACAATGGTTTGTCCATTAGGACTAATGGCAACACAATTAATTATATCTGAATGCCCGATTAAAACGTGCTTCAATGAGAATGTTTTGATGTTTTGTGTGACTGGGAGACTGGCAGGTGGGGCAATTTCTATCTTTTCTGGTTTGGAAAACCGCTCTGGTGAGGGTGGTAATGGAGAAATAAGGGGTACGGCTGGTTGCTCGACGGGTTTTGCTGATACGTTTGGATGCTTTGCTTGCAGTTCTTTGACGACTTTGCGGATGCCTGCCGCGACGCTATAAAATGCTTCGTCCTGGTCGAGCCAGCTTTTCACAGGTTTTGCATCTGTTGGCAAGGCTTGTAGTTTGCCGAAGGGGGCGTCTTGCCAGTGTACATAACGCAGAATGACAGGAATGACGTGTGTCTCACCTCGTTCGTGCCGCTCCATCGCTCGTTGCATCTCGATGCTGTAGCAGTAGGATGATGCCATGAAGTCGGGGCTGATGAGTAACAAAATAATCTGGGCGGTGTCCAGGTGCTTGCTGATTTCTCCTGCCCATTCTTGTCCCGCAAGAATTCTACGATCAGTCCAGTTTGCGATGACTCCCTGCCGCTGCAAAAGGCTTAACTGCCTCTCTAACTCTTCTCGATACTGCTCATCTTTGTGGGAATAGGAGTAGAATATTTCTATTTGCGACACACGTGTACCTACCCTACTTTTTTCGCTATCATCGGTATCTCTAGTTATGAATGAGACGACTAGTAAAACTAATTATACTCTGCTTGCACGATGGTGACAATCTGTAGGGATTAAATAATCTGACAACGGGTAGGGACCGATTTATCACGTCCGTGCGAACAGGGATGATCGGGTCAGGCGGACGTGATAAATCGGTCCCTACCTGTTGCTGGATTTCTTAACATCCATCAATGCGTCCATGTGGGTCTATTTCGATACATGCACGTGCAATGAATGACGCTCCTACATATCTTAAAATGATAGAATGAGACGATGTGTTTAATTTTTTATATTCTGTTACAGGGTAGTACAGGAGATACACTCATGGGTTATATTCATGGCGGATGGCTCGTCGCAAAGATGTTGAAGCGCGAAGGGGTCGAGGTCGTCTTCACATTGAGCGGCGGTCATATCGCGGGTATTTATGATGGGTGTGTGCGCGAGGGCATTCGTGTAGTGGATACGCGCCATGAACAGGCGGCGGTTCACGCGGCAGAGGGCTGGGCGAAGACGACGCGCACACCGGGCGTTGCACTGCTCACAGCAGGGCCGGGCGTCACCGATGGCGTAACGGGTGTTGCCAATGCCTATCTTGCGAACAGTCCCATCCTCGTGATTGGCGGCGCGGCTCCGCTCGGTCAATGGGACAGGGGCGCATTGCAGGAGATGGAGCAAATCGCCTTGATGCGTCCCATCACGAAGTGGGCGCGTACCGTGCATGAGACCTCGCGTCTGGGCGAATATGTAGCAATGGCCTTCCGACAGATGATGAGCGGTAAGCTCGGCCCGACCTTCCTTGAGATGCCCATGGACGTTCTCAACAACTTTGCAGATACCGATACACTCTTCGACCCCGGCGAACCTGCAAACTACCGTGCTGGACAGCGTACCGCACCTGACCCTGTAGCCGTTGCTCAGGCCGCCGCGCTCCTCGAAAAGGCGCAGCGACCCGTAATTATGGCAGGGACAACAGTGTGGTGGTGCGATGCCGTCACGCAATTACGTCAGTTAGCCGAAAAGCTCCAAGCTCCCGTTTTCTTGAATGGTGCAGGGCGCGGTTGTCTGCCACCTTCGCATCCTCTCTATTTCTCAGCATCACGTCGTAAAGCTTTGGAGAATGCCGATACTATTCTTGCAATAGGTACGCGCATGGACTTCCGCCTCAATCACGGGCAACCACCGCTCATTCCGAAAGAGGCGAAGATGTTGTGGTTCGACTTAGTGGGTGAAGATATTGGCGTCAATCGCGGAGCCGATGTCGGGCTGGTTGGTGATGTGGGTCTAAGTATGGAGCAGGTGACAGAGGCGACGAAGCAGCTCAATAACAGCGAGTGGGTTGAGCAGGTGCGTTCTGATGAGAACAAGAGCCTCGAACGCGATGCTGCTGCACTCAACTCCGATGCCGTTCCCATTCATCCCATGCGTTTCTGCCGCGAAATACGCGACTTCATAGACGAGGATACGACGGTGATTGGCGATGGTGGCGACATTGTGAGTTATGGCGCAAAGGTGATTAGCGTCTCGAAGCCCGGCTACTGGCTCGATGCCGGGCCAATGGGTTGTCTCGGTACGGGAACAGGTTTTGCGATGGCGGCCCAGATTGCGCGTCCCGGTCAAAAAGTGCTTATCCTGCACGGAGACGGAGCCTTCGGACTCAACGGCATGGAGTTCGAGAGCATGGTACGCCAGAAACTACCCATCGTCTCCATCATTGGCAACGATGGTGCATGGGGACAGATTAAGCATCCACAGAAGGCAATGGTTGGTCATGCAACGGCGGCAGAACTCGCCCCCGGCATCCGCTACGACAAAATGGTCGAGGCCCTCGGTGGCTACGGCGAACTCGTCGAGCGACCCGAAGATATCCGACCTGCACTTGAAAGAGCATTTGCATCTGGCTTACCAGCGTGTGTCAACGTACTGCTCGACCCGAACAAGCCGTATGGAAGATCAACGAACGTAGCAGTATAAATATTCGTAGCAAGGTGATTTATCACTTGCGTCCTCGTCGCACGAGGTAGCAATGTAGCAAGGTGATTTATCACTCGCGTTCCCATTGATTATGGAAGACGCGAGTGATAAATCACCTTGCTACGAATAGGGGCTAATCAGTGGAACCGCGTATTAGAAAAGCTGTAGGAGCTATTATTACATATAACAATGAATACTTGCTTGTTCATAAAGTCAAGATTATGAATGGCTTACAAGGGACAGTGAACATACCGGGGATATGGGATTTTCCGAAGGGAGGCATGAAAGCGTCCGAAACTCCAATCGATGCTATCTTGCGAGAGTTGCGAGAAGAAACCAGCTCGCAAAGCTATCGTATCATCAACAATGCGATGAAAAGATTGAGATTGTGTTTGATGAGGCAATGCGACAACTGACTGGATATCAACAACAGGAAATCACAATGTTCACAGGCGAATTTCTCGGAATACCCACAGACCTGCATCCGCAGGATGAAGAAATAGACGATATCTGCTTTGTGCCACCTGAGAAAGTCATCGAATATCTATCGCATGATGAGTCAAGAAAGTTCTTTCAAAAACTATTTAGTTGTTAAAATGTATATGCTATAATACGTATATGGCGTAGAGAAATGAGTTATGTTGCTCTTAAATCATTTATGAGAGGTGGCTACATGGAAGATCAATTGCTCATCGCACTTACCCCGGACGAACAAGCAGCACTTGAATCAAAAGCCGCGCAAAGCGGAAAAGAAATTGAAGCCATTTTGCACGAAATTCTGGCACGTGGACTGGCTTTGCCTGTATCGGAAGAGTCTGTCAACCAACCTATGACATCGCAAGAGTTCCTGGAACAGCAATATCGTGAAGGAAAGATACTTAACATAGCAACACGGGAACCAATGACTCCAGAAGAGGAAGCTGAACTTGAGCGGCTAGGGCGATTATTCGCTGATGATAACAAGATGATTTCCGATGAGGCGATAGAAGATAGAGGCCCGTACTAATGGGAATGTACTTTTCAACCACGCCAGAATATAATACCCGTAAGTAACTTTTATTAGTGTCAGGAGATACAATTTCATGGCCTATCAATTACTTATCAAGCTTAGTGAGCAGGAATATGCAGACCTCGAAGCCGAAGCTGCTAAAACTGGTAAAGAACCAGAGGCGGTGCTGCATGATATGATTCGTCAGCTTTCCTCTTCTACTCAAACCACATCAACGAATCGTCCATTAACATCTCAAGAGTTCCTGGAAAAGCAGTATAGAGAAGGAAAAATTCTCAATATTCCTACACGACGACGGCTGACTCCAGAAGAGGAAGCTGAAAGGGAAAGACTGGGGCAATTATTCGCTGGTGGCAAACCCCTCTCTGAGATGGTGATTGAAGACCGAGGACCATATTAATGGGTACATACTTTTTCGATACTTCGGTCATAGTTAAACGTTACACACCGGAGCAAGGACAAACATTGGTATTAGACCTTTGCGATCCTAAGTGGGGACATAATCTCTACATCTCACAATCCGCATTTGTAGAGGTTGTGTCTTCTTTCTGTCGAAAGGCACATGAGAAGGTCATTACCGTTGAAGTACGTGATCGACTTATTGACCTGTTCAGACAAGACATACCTACTGGATACATTACTATACCTGTAACGACAGAGATATATAGTGCCGCGGGTAACTTATGTCGCACTCATCGGCTTCGTGCCTACGATGCTGTGCAGTTAGCCTGTGCGCTCGACTTACGTGAACAAACAAGAGCAAGCAAACTTCCTGATCCCATATTTCTCTGTGCCGACAACAACCTTCTTAGCATTGCCAATGCCGAAGGGTTTGCTATCGACAATCCTAATAATTATCCCCAGGCAAAAACCGAGAGCAACGAATAAATTAGATTCCGACGCCATCCAATGTTGTAATATCTTTAGTAGCAACCTGTTTTACATGAGATACTACACCGGAAGGAATACATGACCGCATGACACATCTTTACCTTATTCGTCATGGCGAGGCGACGACGCAGGTGGGCGTCTCGTTGCATGATGAAGGTTTGACTCCACTCGGTGTGCGACAGGCGGAGCGGTTGCGAGACCGCTTACTTGAAACGCACGAAATTGTTCCCGATGTTTTCATTGCCAGTACACTACCACGCGCTCGCCAGACGGCTCAGATTATCGCCCCTGCCTTCAACGATATACCCATTGAATATGATGATGCAGTACGCGAATTGGAGCCGGGTATCGCGGAGCAGATGACCGTTGCGGAATTTCGTGAACGCTTCGGTGGCTACAAGCTGGATATCGACCCGTTCCATCCTGTCTCACCGGGCGGAGAAAACTGGGGACAATTCATGCTACGTGCGGGAATGGCCCTCAATCGCATCATCACGGAACATGAGGGAAAGACGATTGTTGTGGTCTGTCATGGTGGCATCATCGACGCATCCTTCATGTATTTCCTGAATATGGACTCACTCACCATTCCTGCCACGCGCTTCGATACGCGCAACACCTCAATTACGCACTGGGGCAAGTGGGCAAGCAATCCAAGCCGTCCGTCGCGCTGGTGGCTCGTGCGCTATAACGACGACATGCACGTGCGCGGCCTCGATGCCAACTTCGAGATACCCTGGCAACACATGCCCATTCCGCCCTACAAAGAATGGTCAGGTGGACGCTGGCGTCCCACCGCACCCCCAACCGAACAATAAACCATTGAACCGCTTGCCGACGCGATGTAGTGACCATCAGGCGACCATGCCATAGCCCGAATCCATGTTTGATACTGTGTATTCGTGCTGACACGTTCGCCTGATTGTGCTTGCCATACCTGTAGTGACTGGTCATCACCCCCTGATGCGATGTATCGGCTATCAGGCGACCATGCCAGAGCTTTTACTGCGCGTGTATGACCATGATAGTTGGTGATGAGGCTACCCGTTACAGCTTCCCAGACCTGCACCGTCGTATCCTGACCACCCGATGCGATGTAGTGACCATCGGGCGACCATGACGCAGCGTAGACCGGCCCAGTATGTCCTCGGTAGCTGAGATGTGGAGATAGTGAGTATTGTTGAGCGTCAAAGGAGAGTATTTGTAGTGTCGTATCGAAACTGGCGGATGCAATGAGGTGTTCCGTCAATGATGGAGACCATGAAATGGCAAATATCCTGTCCTGTTTATCCCACACGGCAAGTCGGACTCCCGTTGTAGCGTCCCATATTTGTACCGTGCTATCACCAAAATCGCCGCCAGACGCAATAAACTTATCGTCAGAAGACCATGCAACGCTCCGCACAAAGCGTTTGTGACCACCATATGTCAGAAGATGTTCACCCGTTCTGGCATTCCAGATATGGATATGTCCCGCTGTATCGCCTGATGCGATGTGTGTGCCATCGTGCGACCATGCAAGGGAAAGAATGCAACTTTTGTGCGAGGTATAGGTCAGCAATCGTTCGTGGGTAGAAGGATTCCATACATGAACCGTCTCGTCACGTCCACCAGAGGCGAGGTATTGACCATCGTGCGACCATGCGAGGGCAAAGATATTGTCAGTATGTTGTTTGTAGGATGATTGCATGTATAATTTCGACGCTTAATGCTCGCGTGGTCCTTCGGTAAGCAAATTCACAGCGTGTGGTAGCACGGGTAGGATATATTCAAGGCATTCTTTCACGGCTTTGGGACTGCCGGGGAGATTGACGATAAGGCTTTTGCCACGCACACCTGCGACACCGCGTGAAAGCATTGCCATACGAGTGTATTGTAAGCTGATGGAGCGCATGGCCTCGGCGATTCCAGGGGCATCGCGCTCGATGACCTGTTTCGTCGCCTCTGGCGTCACATCACGTGGGGCCAGACCTGTGCCGCCTGTCGTGAGAATAAGGTTCAAGCGTTTCTCGTCGCACCACTCGCGCAGTATCGCGGCAATCTGGTCGCGCTCATCGGGAACAATCGCTCCTGCCTCGATGACTGTATCCGGCATTTGCGTAACGAGCGCACGAATATTCTCTCCGCTCGTATCGACGCGCTCACCACGTGACGCCCCATCGCTAATCGTTAAAACACCAACAGTAATCATGATAGTCTCCACGGCGAAATTTAATTCGATGCCAATGCGTGCATAAGCGCACCAATCTGGCGACGCGCACCGTAGACCCAGACGGTATACTCGTCGGGCAGGTCTTCGACCTCGACGTTGCACGACATCTCGCTGGCAAGTTTGCGCGTGATGTCGAGAAATTGACCGCGTTCTGCTTCATTGTGGCTCTGTGTACTGAGTGCGAGCCGTCCCATGCGCTCATCGGGTGAAAGCACGGCGTTGATGAGCGAGTTGAGTTGGTCAAGCCCGAAGACGACCTGGAGCGGCGGCAAGTCTTGCGATGTAGTTTGAGTCGTGCTATCCGTGCTGCCCCTGTCGCCTTTTTCTCGTTTTTCGCCATTGCTTCCAATGCCTGCACGTTGCTTCTCATTACTCTCTCCATCGAGCAGATTGGTGTAGACGGAGCGCAGTTGCTCTAAGATGAGCATTCGTGCCCCTTCGGGCGCATCAGCATCAGGGTGTACATAGGCGAGCAGGTTGTGCGCAGAATCGTTATAGATAAAGGCTTGTGAGAGTGCGGCGCGTCGTCCACAATTGGGACAGGTCGAGACGTTGAGCAGACCCGAAAGAACGACATAGCGTAACTGTGGGTCTTGCGCCACATTCACATATTCATAAATTTGTCCAGTAAACACCTCGCCACAGGGGCAGGTGAAGGTATGTGTTGTCGAACGAGACATAAAAATCTATTTCTTTGAATGCTTTCTAATGGTTGTACTTCGATATGATCCGTTATAAACGTTAACAAATGTGTAGGGACAGATTCATCCTGTCCATATGTCAATGGATAATGGGGCCAGACGGACGGGATG
>DAIQNC010000032.1:0-2531 GCA_036788655.1 Ktedonobacteraceae bacterium | reverse complement strand
ATTGGGACAGAACAGGGAATGTTTTCTCTAATGCTTGACAATACACATCATCTTTGCAATAATCGCCACATCAACGTATATTTCTATCATTTCCCATCGCAATGTAGATACGTAATTATTTCCTACATATTTAGGACTAGTGGAACTGTATGACAAAAATTGTAACTATTATCAATTTCAAAGGTGGCGTTGGCAAAACGATTACGGCAACTGAACTCTCTACCGCACTCGCAAAGTATTATGGACGCCGTACATTGCTCGTAGATTTGGATCCACAGGCGAGTGCCAGTATGTTTGTAATGCAAAGTTCGGAAGCATGGGACGCACATCGTCGTACTAACGGCACGACCTTCAACCTGTTCGATGACGAGAAGAAATTTGTTATTTCACGGGCCATTGTCCGTAATGTGGTTCCGGGCATCGAGGGCTTCGATCTGTTGCCATCCAGTCCCGACCTTGTTGATGTAGACCTGCGCCTCGCCGATTTCATTGGCTACAACATTCTGCAAAAGCATCTTGAGAAAGTGCAGGGTTACTACGACTATATTATTTGCGATTGTCCCCCGAACTTCAATCCTGTGACGAAAAACAGTTTGTGGGCCAGTGATGCCTATGTTGTTCCTACCGTTCCCGATTATCTCTCGACGTATGGCATTGGCCTGTTGCAACGCTCGGTCAACAAATTCTTCGCGTCGGCGCAGAATATAGGACGCAAGGCAACGATACCTGTTCCTGTACTTGGCGGTATCATTGTGACGCGCTTCAAAACGAATGCTAATGCACCCACGCAATTTAGTAACCAGCTACAACGCGACTACCCCAACCGTGTCTTCAAGCACATCATCCACGACAGTATTGTCGTCTCGAATGCCCCCGAAGCACACATGCCCGTCAGTGCCTTACCCTATCCACGTGGCAAAGAGATCGAGCTACAGGAAGATTTCAAAGCACTCGCGGGCGAGTTTATCAGTCGCATCAAACACCTGCAACCCTGAGATGAAGGAAAACAGAACAAGAATGCCAGATGAGAACGTTCTTTCCACACATGTAGTGGCGTAATTTATCACTGCCATCTGTATTTTTATTGTAAAAAGGATGAATGACATATGCCGAAAGCGAAAAAAGCAACACAATCTAAACCAAGCACAATATTCACAGCAGAACAACTTGAAAGCATGACCACGCACGAACTCGCGGACATGCTATCCAATATCGTCATGCTGCTACGACGAATGCCTGATGTGCTATGCCAGGAACTGGTAGCGCAGGCATCGAATGCCGAACATAATTCAGAGATACTCCCTGTAGCACCCGAACATAACGCTACACCTATTTCGACGACTTCTATGAGTGAGCAAGAGAGCAATGTCCAGAATGGACAGGGTGCTTCACTACAGGAGCGTATAGATGCTCTGATGAATGATAAAAAGATGACTGTACCGAAGTTGAAGTTGATGGCGGACGAACTGGGTGTTCCATATCCCCCAAAGGCAACGAAGGCAGAGTTGGCAAAGAGGATTGCGGAACGACAAATGCGTGGTGGGCATAGTGAGCAGTACGCAATTATGAATTTGTAAAAGGACGATAAGGGGTGAATGGGACAGATATTCTGTCTGTTCACCCCTTATTATTAAATTATCTTTCCGGTATCAAGCGATAGCACAAATGGTATTTGTCCAGCAGGTTCGTCAAAAGGGGGATAGTTTCCCATTCCCGTGACCCGACCAGCTTGAACGTCGGATATCTGTACGCCATGATATCCGAGCCATTCAGACTTCCATAATTGTCTGGCTTGTTGATTATAACATGAGACATTTGACACGGAAGTGACAAGCATATAATCATCCGCTGGGTACAGGCTCCAGAAGTAACCGATGTCATAGTAAATTGGTTTGCCCTCTTCTAAAGGGACGAAGTAAATAAAGCTGCCGAAACCGAGAACTAGCCATGTTTGCCATATCTGTGCATCTGCAAACTGAGATGCTCCATATAGATTCAGAAGTCGAAAAGGTTCTAACTGAAAAGGTTCTTTACCACGCTCTACTGTACAATAGTGGCTCGGTGTTCCGAGACCCTTTGGAACATCTCCAATATACACAGGTTCCATATTTGTCCATGGACGTTCGATAGTATTTTGTAGGCAAACTCGATAATACACCATACTAATCTCAATAGCTAATTTCAAGCGAGAGAAGTTTCATTAGACGAAAGAAGATTCTGTAATTCCTGTTCAGACCATGATTCCCACCTGGGTTTTGAGCCGAAATCAGGTTGAAGCTCATATTTATTGTCAAGAACACTTCCACCGACGTAGATGTTTCGACGTTTAAACGACTCAGGAGTTGTTTGTAATAACCATTCACGTTGAGATGCTTGCGGATAATAGAACCAGGGTTGTTCTAAAAAGTAGTCTTGTTTGTTAGTCCATGCTGGACAAGGAATATTTGTTCGGGAACAAAGCTCTTCAACTACTGCTGCACAAAACGCGGCCCATCTTTTTTCTTCTAAGCTTGTGCCAGATGGGGGTGGTT
>DAIQNC010000031.1:5033-13496 GCA_036788655.1 Ktedonobacteraceae bacterium | reverse complement strand
ACGATTTCTTTGAAGCGTGTCTGGTCGCGGCTCAATGTCAGGCTCTCCAACGCTTGATGTGCCGAGAGCAACACGGTTGCCGCCGGAGCTTCGTAGACCTCACGCGACTTGATGCCGACGAGTCTATTTTCGATATGGTCGATACGCCCGATGCCGTACTTGCCAGCTATTTTATTCAGTGTTTCAACAAGGTCGGCTCCTTCTACCTCTTCGCCATTAAGGGCAACAGGAATGCCGTTCTGGAAGGTGATTTCGACGTAACTTGGCTCTAACAGCTTTGTGCTGTTCGGGTCTTCCGTCCATGCATAGACATCGGCAGGTGGCTCTTCCCACGGGTCTTCGAGGATGCCACATTCGACACTACGTCCCCACAGGTTCTGATCGACGGAATACGGACTCGCGTTCGTGACCTTGATAGGAATGTTGTGTTCAGTGGCATAAGCAATCTCGTTGTCGCGTGTCATGCTCCATTCACGCACGGGGGCGATGATTTGTAGGTCGGGGGCGAGTGTCTGAATGGAGACATCGAAGCGTACCTGATCGTTGCCCTTACCTGTGCATCCATGAGCGACCGCAACGGCTCCCTCTGCACGTGCAACCTCGACGAGTAGACGCGCAATAAGTGGACGCGCCAGTGCGGTTGCGAGCGGATACTGTCCTTCGTAGACTGCTCCAGCTTGCAGTGCGGGCCACACGAAGTAGCGCACGAAATCCTCGCGTCCATCCACAATTAACGCTTTGACCGCGCCAATCTGCTTTGCGCGTTCCGCAATGGCCGGAAGGTCGCGGTCATTACCAACGTCGATAGTGAGCGCGATTACGTCCAGGTTATATTTTTCCTTAATCCATCGGATGGCAACTGATGTATCAAGGCCACCCGAATAAGCAAGTACCACTGTTCCCATGATTACTCCTCTACCAGATGGGCATACGATGCACCAACTAGTTGCTGTATTTTGTGTGTGAATTGTGCTTTACGTGAATTCCATATTGCTAATGCGTTATCGAGACGTTGTTTGTCCTGCTCTAATCCAAGATTTCCTGCACCACCGAGGTGACTACGAGCATGAAGGCGTTCTACAAGTTGCTCCTGACTTTCTACTGGAAATGGCATATGGCGGTCAAGTTGTGCTGTGACTTCTGCACCGACGATGCGGTAGGCATCGCGGAATGGCAGGTTTGCGGTCTGCGAAAGTTCATATGCGCGGTCTGCGGCGAATAGCTCGAAGGTACATGCAGCAATCATGCGCTCCGCATTGACGCCAATGTTGCTAATTACGAGTGTGCATATATCAAGGCTCTCCTGAACGAGGTCGAGAGCATCCATGAAAGGAGCTTTTGTCTCCTGATAATCCATGTTGTAGCCCGATGGCAGACCGCTTACGATACCGAATATCTGTTGCTGATAGGCAAGCATTGTGTGTGTTCGTGCGCGTACCAGTTCCATCACGCCCAGATTACGCTTCTGCGGCATAATGCTACTTCCCGTACAAAGCTCCTGTGGAATGTTGAAGAAGCCATATTCCACTGTAGAGAAGAGGAGAACATCCTGTGCAAATTTGCTCAAGTCGAGCATAATCTGACTCAACGCCTGGACAATCGCAACCTCGATTTTGCCGCGACTATTCTGCACGTAGATAACATTGTTCTGCACATGCGAGAATCCGAGTGCATCGGCGACGAACTGACGGTCGATAGCGATGGGGACGCCATATCCTGCCGCCGAGCCGAGTGGCGACTGGTCATTGAGAGCATAAGTTGCCGATAGGAGTTGCTCGTCATCCAACATTGCCTCGGCGAAACTAGACGCCCATGTGCCAACCGATGAAAGCATGGCACGTTGCATATGGGTGTATCCAGGCATCGGGATATCCGCGTGTGTACTTGCAAAGGTCAGGAGCGCGTCAGCGAATTGGAGCATTTTCTCAGCGACGAAATGTAGTTGCTCTTTTCCATACAGGCGCAGGTCAACGAGTACCTGATCGTTGCGCGAACGAGCCATGTGGATTTTCTTGCCAGCAGCACCTGTGTGAGCGGAGAGATAATTTTCGACGCTCGTATGCACATCTTCATCCGAAGCTGCAATGACGAATTCGTGGTGTGCGTCCATCTCAAGAATATCGCCGAGCGTTGCCTGTAATGCCTGATATTCTGTCTCGTTCAAGATGCCTATGTGATGGAGCATGGCGGCGTGCGCCAGCGACCCCCAGATGTCGTGGCGCACAAGGCGAGTATCAAGGTGGCTATTTTGCGCCGCCTCGAACCGCTCGACCTGCTCATTGACTGAATAGCCCTTTTGCCAGAGCTTGGTCATACTAACTTTCCTTCCTGCACAATCTGTATTTCCCTGTTGCGCCGCGCATGGAAGGAGACGGGCAATAAAAAAACTCCCGACCCTTCCGATAAACATTAAAGGGACGAGAGCGCAGGACGAAATGTATATAGTCTGTTGTCCTGTGTACCCGTGGTACCACCCTACTTGTCTTCTTCTCGTAGCAAGAACGAGAAGTCACATACCTACGTGACCACCTCTGCATACAACATTGTAGCGAAGGCGCGAAGACCGCTTTTATGGTGTTCTGCTGCGTGGGAACCACCCACCCATCCTACTTGTCCCTGCTTGCAACAAGCACACGGACTTTCTTCGGATAGCCGCTTGCGAAGGCGTTCTGAGAGCGCATCTCCGTTCCGGCCTTCCACTTTCTACCGGATCGCTGTTGGTCGCCTCTCTCATACTCTGTTCGTTCAACGCGAGTCAGACTCAATAGATATAGGATAACAGGGAAAAATATGTTTTGTCAATATTCATGGCAAATATATTTTTGCTAAAAGCTGTTAGTTGAGCGCATCATTGTTAAACTGTGCGAGACGATTAGCTGCCAACAGATTTTCACGGATAGAAACACGCGCTGGATTATTTAACTGAAGTAGTTTAGCAGTGACTCGCCCAATCGAAGTGAGTGGCTCAATTATTGCGCCATTGAACTGAAAATGTTCGTGCCAAATTTGTATACGAGGATTGTAAAGTTGAGCTAACGTATCTGTCTCTGGATCAATTGAGGCAATGTCACTTCCTTTAGCGCGATTACATTGGAAACAAGCATAGGCGAGATTTTCGCTTGTAGTAAGTCCACCATGTTTTAGAGCAATGATATGGTCGGGTTCGTGTGGAAATAAAGGTTCATCATCGGGCATCCAACAATACTCACAACGCCCCCTTGCTCGTTCACGCACGAGGCGACGAAGTGAGGCACGTACCTCTTCCCTCATCTACCCATATCCTCTTGCTGATTTTTACGAGCCTGAGTGCGAATAAGCATGATCATTCGATCAAGTTGCATACATTGATCGAGTTCTTCCGACTCATCAGGTGAAAGTGTTCCTTCTGAATTTTTAAGGAGAAGGTCACGTACTCGCGCTATAGTGTTGTCAGATAGATGAAACGATGCCATTTCTTTTGGTGAGGGGCCACTTGCAAAAAAAGACACAACTTCATCATAAGCACGTTTGAGTGACGCCTGGCTCATATGATACGCTCCTATGCCTTCAAGTCTCAATTCTCTATGTAGTATAGCATAGTGGACAGCCGACAGAAGATGTGCCGTATTTTTGTCTGTTGCAAAAAATGAAACCACATATTTTTTCAAACCGTGATGATAACGATACTGGCTACTTGCCAGCCTTGTGAACCTCAAATATTCATTCTATGCATAGGTGCATCAAAGGAGATACATATGTCTGCTGTACTCGACAAAGTGACGACGCATGTAAAAAACAATCAGCACATCTATAAACATCCCTACAACTGGGTCACGCTTGCAATGTGGATTATTGCGCTCAGTTCGCACGCTATCCTCATTCCACTATTCATTCGAGAGGTGATTTTGAATAAGAAACCAGAGAAAAGTAGTTTGTTTGGTTAGTCCTTGTATCCGTAACCTTTTATCCATTACAATCAAAAGAGGTGTGAGTATGTGTCATACTCACACCTCTTTGCTGAGAATTGAATAAATTTCTAACGTATGTTGTTGTATAAAGTAGCAGTGGTACACGTATATACAACAAGACATGATAGAAAAGGATAGCAACTCTTCCATGATGAACCGCGTAAGCACTCCGAATACCCATATGACATCGAAGCGTCTTCTCTCACCACGATCTGGCAATACTATCACACTCGTCTTCTGGCTTATTGCGCTTTCGTCTCACGCAATCCTGCTGCCGAAGCTGTGGCGCGACCTCGCTGATAAGAGACATCGAGTGCGAGCGTAAGGCATCGCGCACCACCACCAGCCTTCAAAAACTCCGTCACAGGAGACTCACAAACTTCGTAGCCCCATTTGTTCAGAATGCGCCCGACACGCGCTGGACAGTGGGGCATCACTATATTTTTACCAACCACAACCGAGTTTGCACAGAACGTTAGTGCCTCGTCGAGTTCAAGCATCAATGGCTCCGGTACGAGTTTTAGGATGCCCTGTACACTTTCACGACTCCAGACATCGGGCGCAATGATGGCATGCTGACTATCGAGTGGGCAGAAGCTGATGTCGAGATGATAAAGTCGCGAGTCAACGAGATGCACGGAGAAGACATCGACGCCCAGTTTGCGAGCGAGTACCGCATGAGAGGCCAGTTCTGAACGAAATCCATAGCCTGCAACAAGCTTGTCACGCACGATGAAGGCATCGCCACAACCCTCAAAATACAATTCGGGATTGTCAGTGAACTCGGAAACCTCGAAATCATGTGCCTGAAACCATGCATTGTCGTAGATGACTTCGGGGCGTCGCTCTAAGCTCTTGAAGGTACTGGGAATGAAGGTTTTGCCATCGACCAGACCTGCGTTCGCCGTGAAGACGATATCGGGTAGACCCTCAACCGCTTCCATCGTATGAATTGTGGCCCCTGATTTTTTCAAATTATCGACAAGGTTATGCCACTGCCTCTGTGTCAATTCTTTGTCTGGCGCGACTTCTGTATGCATCCAGGGATTAATTTCATAAAAGACACCGAAATAATCAGGGGGACACATGAGATAGGAATTTCCCCATGAAAGCGGCTCTATAGTATTCGCATTCTCTATTTCAGAAACATTCAGTGACTCTTCATTGCTCATTCGCAAAGGCTCCTCAGTCTAGCAGCGTAGAAGGACGATAGATATTCTCGATAACACAACGTTTTTAGGGTTTATGTTTTGTATGCTGGTCTGTCAAAAGGCAACATACCTCTATGACGGATGTGTGGAAGTGTCTGTAACATGGGGGGTTAACATATTATTCGCAGCAATCATCATCTCCACACGAACAACTTTCTCCCGTTCGCGCTTCATGCAGAGCCTCGCGCCCCTCTTGAACCAGGAAATAGACCAGCACCAGCCCAGCGAGAGGATCAGCCCACCACCAACCGAGGAAGCGATTAAGCAATAATCCTATCAGGAGTGTAATTGACATGTAGGCACAGGTGACGCTACACGCTGCATCGGCCTTTAATGCGACACTGCCAATCCGTTTTGCTACTCGAAGCTTGCCTTGCCAGAGGACGGGCATAATAATCGCGGCGGCAATTGCAAGTCCAACGCCCCACCATGATGCTTGAGCCTGAGTGTGTGTGAAGAGTGATACAAGACCATCGACGACAATGTAGACCGAGAGGAGAAAAAGGCCAATTGCCGTTACCCATGCCGCCCGTCGTTCCGCTTGCTCAATTGTTTCGAGACTACTACCTCGCCGCTCAACTACCAATCGCCATAAGAGGATGCTCCCCGAAATGAGTTCGATGATTCTGTCGAAGCCGAAGCCTTGTAGCGAGACTCTATGAGTTGCTATGCCGACGGATAGAGCCACGCTTGCTTCGACAATCATCCAGCCGATGCTCACAAGCTCTATCCAGATGCCGAGGCGAACTTCCTGAGTGCGTGTTGTTGTTGGGGAAGATGTAACCGTTCTAGCCATGAGCGTGTTCCCTGTTCAAGCTATGTACAGAGATATGTGAATGAGCATGGTCTGCATGATTATGATGAGAATGGTCATCGAGAAATGCCATATTGCAGTATAGCCCTTCCATTTCACAACACTTGCCCTGATGTTCGTGGCTCTCGAATTGAATAGCGGTATGCCCTATCTGGTACTTTTCACGTAGCATTTTTTCGAGCGCACTAAGTATAGGGGTACTTTCGCTTGGGGGCAGGTCCGCAATCTGAGCATGGCAGGAGAGAGCGTACATCGCGCTGCTAATACACCACACGTGCAGATCGTGAACATCTTGCACACCTTTGACGCGCATCATATCACGTACCAGCGAAGCCACATTCATATCTCTTGGCACGGATTCCAGTAATATATCGGTTGTTTCGCGCAAGATACGCCATGCACCAAGTGCTATGAGTCCTGCAATACCTATCGAGAGGATGGGGTCAACGGGATACCAACCTGTAAGCAGAATGATGATGCCAGCAACGATAACGCCCACGCTCGCGCCGACATCGCCAAACACATGCAAAGCTGCCGCCCGCACATTCAGGTTATGTCCCTCTTTTTGTAAGCCAAAGCCAATGAAAAGGTTGACGATAATGCCTACACCAGCCGATACAAACATCACCAGCGGCTCAACCTTCGTCGGATGCTGAAAGCGTTGCACCGCCTCGAAGAGAATCCAGATGGTGATGAGGATAAGCGTGATGGCATTGATGAGCGCAGCCAGAATACCGACACGGTGATAGCCAAACGTTCTGTGTGCGTTCGCGGGCCGCTCTGCCTGTGCGGTAGCGAACCACGCGAGGCCGAGGGCGAAGATGTCGGTCAACACGTGTCCGGCATCAGAAAGCAGCGCGAGTGAATGCGAGAGTAAACCGCCAATCAATTCAGCAGCGAGAATAATAATTGTTAGAAAAAAGGCCAGTCGAAGCGTTTGTTTCGCCATACTATGAGTATGATTGTGTGTTCCACTCATGCCGACACCTCTTCTTTCTCGCGTATTTCGTGTTTCGCTTGAAGCGATAGTGGCAGTGGCTCATGTGCATGAAGTAGCCCAATTGCCAGCAGTTGTTGGATATGCTCATCGACAAGACGATAATAGACGACACGTCCCACTTTTCTCATCGTCACGATGCGGTGACTTCGCAAGACCCGTAACTGATGCGATATTGTGGTATCATCTCGCCCAAGACCTGCCGCGAGGTCGCAGACACACAATTCACCCGTTGGCGCATTCAGGAGTGCATAGACGACCTGGAGCCGCGTGGCATCAGCAAGCATTGTGAACAGTGTGGCAACATCCTGTGCTGAATCGGTAGAAAGCAGAGTATGACGCACCGCCAGCGCATGTTCGGGATGAATGCAGCGTTGCTGGCATACATCTGCTACTCCAGCGTTATCTTGTATGGAAGAAGGTGTTGTCTTCTTACTCATGCTTCTACCTCTCAAAAAGAATACCTGTACATCTATGCAAGTATTATACCACAAGGAAAAGATAAGTGCCATATTTCGTAGTCAGGTGATTTATCACTTGCATAGCTATTCGTAGTCAGGTGATTTATCACTTGCGTCCCTGTGAAAGCTGGACGCAAGTGATAAATCACCTGACTACGAATATAGGGGTTAGCCCGTATTTCGCACGCCTGCGGCGATGCCGTTAATGGTGAGTAGCACAGCATAAGTGAGCCTTGCGCGTTCCTGTTCATTCTTGCTTGCGTGTTGGTCAGGTGAGAGCATGAGTGGCCCACCGATACTACGTAAGCGGCGGAGCAGCGCAATCTGGAAGTAACTGAGCGGATCGACGTAGGGGTTACGACGGCGAATAGATTGTTGCAAGACGGGGCTATGGTCGAGTAACTCGTGACCCCCGACGATACGAATAACCATCTGGCATGTGCGCTCGTATTCCTGCACGATGGTGTCTGAGAGTTGCTGGCGTAGTTGTTCATCATCGACGAGCGTTGCATAGTGGTGTGCAATGTGCATGTCGGCCTTCGAGAGCGTCATCTGTAAATTATCGAGGAAGGCACGCAAGAAAGGCCACGAATGGTACATCTCTTGAAGTTGTGCAAGATGACTACTATCCTCGTCTATATAGGCTTCGAGTGCTGTGCCGACACCGTACCAACTGGGTAGCACATAGCGACTCTGCATCCACGAGAAAACCCAGGGGATAGCGCGTAACTCTTCGACACTTCTACCTGCTGTACGCCGTGCGGGGCGTGAGCCGATGTTGAGCCAGCCGATTTCTGATATGGGCGTTGCTTGCTCGAAAAAACGCAGAAAATCGGGGTTTTCATAAATGAGATGGCGATAGGCTTGATGGGCGGTATGCGACAGTTGATCGAGAATCTGTTCCCATGCGGTGGGTGATGAGGTTGTGTTCTGGATATGATTGGACTCAGGAAGGCTTGCTTGAATAACTCCTGTGACAACGAGTTCCATGTTACGAATTGCGATTTCGTGCAGACCGTATTTGAAGAACAGC
>DAIQNC010000031.1:3541-5023 GCA_036788655.1 Ktedonobacteraceae bacterium | reverse complement strand
AATGCGGATACGCCCATTGACCGTGCGCGGGGGTTGCCCAAGAATTGCCTCGTAGATTGGGCCACCGCCTCGCCCGATGGCTCCGCCACGTCCGTGAAACATGGTGATACCAACGTGATTTCTTCTCCCAAGTTCCGCGAGGTTCCCCTGAGCTTTGTACAATTCCCACGCCGAAGTCAGGATACCGCCGTCTTTACTGCTATCCGAGTAGCCAAGCATGACCTGTTGTTGTATATTGCATCGCTCTAAATAGGCATGATAGGCCGGATGCGTAAATGCCTGTTCGAGAATGGACGTACAGGAGCGCAGGTCGTTGATAGTCTCAAAGAGTGGCACAATAGGTAGGTCGTCGATACCCACCTCTTTACAGAAGAATTGCACTTCTAGCAGGTCACTCAGCGTATTTGACATGCTGATGATATAGCAAGACACAGCACGTTTGCCGAATTGTTTCCGTGCCGTATGGATAGCCCGGAAGGTATCGAGAATATGTCTCGTATCATTACTTAACGCAAGTCCGGGGCGCGAGAGAATGCGTGGATCATGCAATAACTGTTGTAACAGGTCAAGCTTCTGTTCCTCTGTATATTTCGTATAGTCATCGTCCCGAAGCCCTGTAACTTGAAGAAGTTCGGCGAGTGCTTTTGCGTGGCGTTCACTGTGCTGGCGAGTATCAAGGCTAGCGAAGTAGAAACCGAAGATTTCCACCTGGCGAATAAGCTGACTTAATGCGCCTTGAGCCAGTACGTCTTCGCCATCGAGGAGCAAACTATCCTGAACAAGGCACAAATCTTGTAGAAGCTCTTCGGCACTCGTATAGGCAATGGGTAGTGTGGCTGACGTTTGAGATATATGAGGTGACTCTGCGTTTGAGTCTGAAAAAGTCTGAGAGAGAACCTGTGATGCTTCTAAACGCTTCCACATGAACGACAGTTTGCGGCGATAGGGTTCCTGCGCAGTCTGACTTCCAAGCTCTTGATTATAAGCTGGAAGGCGTTGTGCATCCAGGATAAGCGAGTCTTGCAGAGCATCCGTGATATACGAGTGATTGAGTGAGAGCGAAAGTTGTTGTGCAAGAGCTTGAATAGCGGTGCGATAGTGGCGAATAATATACTCACGTTGCAGATGCAAAGCGCGTAGGAGCGTATCTGGTCCTACAAACGGGTTGCCATCCTGGTCGCCGCCAATCCAGGAACCGACGCGCAAGAAGGAGGGAACCTGTAACGAAGGGTAGTTGGTGTGCAGTAAATCCTCGAACTCGGCGTAGAGGTCGGGCAAGGCTGTGTAGAGTACCTCATCCAGATAATAGATGCCCATTTTAATCTCGTCCTCTGGCTGTGGACGCACATGGCGGATGGCATCAGTACGCCAGAGCAAATCAATCGTTCCCTCTAATTCGCGTTGCCAGAGGTCAAGCTCGCGTGGTGTCATCGTCGCACGAGCGTCATGGGCGGCGAGAAGTTCGGTGAGACGTTGCGATTT
>DAIQNC010000031.1:0-3531 GCA_036788655.1 Ktedonobacteraceae bacterium | reverse complement strand
TGATGAGGCTACGGCGCGTCGCCTCTGTCGGATGCGCGGTAAAGACGAGTTCGATAGAGAGCGAATTCAGCAGTTGTTGTAGTGCAGGTTCGGTGAACGAGAGACGCTGAAAATAGGCAACAAGGGCGGCTAATGAGCCATACTGAGGGCGAGCATCGTTGCCAGCTTCTAGCTCGTGAATGTGACGGCGACGAATACGATGATATTGTTCAGCGGTGTTCACAAGATGGAAGTACACGGTGAAGGCGCGAATAACGCCAATAGCAGTATCCAGATCGCAGGTATCGACGATATGCGTAATGTGCTGATCGAGTTCTGCTATTTCCTCGTCCAGTCGTTGTGCCTCTTGGCTCGAAGCATCCAGGAAGTGGGTACGTTCTATCACGCATCCGCGCAGATGGCGGCAATCACGACGTAGCTGCTCGACGGTATTGAACATCCTCTCGCCCCCATGTCGTCGAATAGCCTGCCCTAATGCATCGCCGAGTAGACGTATATCTTGCCGAAGCGGAGCATCTTTCTCTCGACGTGTTTTCTGGTGTTCTTCCTTGCTTTGCTGGTTCCTTTGTATTTGCATAGCCTATCCTTATGTATCCTTCTCGCCGAAGTGGTGATAATGCACATAGCCGAAATACGTTCTCTATCTGTAGTCCGGCGATTCATCGCGGACGTGCGCCATATTGTATAGACGAACTCGTCCGCGATGAATCGCCGGACTACAGATAGGATACGTCGTCCTATCTATTATCCTACAAAATCGGACGCAATGTACCATATTCGCAGTATCTATTTTCCTTTCTTATTGTATGTGTAATTTGACCAGTTCAAGGGAATAAAAGAGCAAGCCAATAGCCATGTAACAACAAATTTTCAGCGATTTGTGCAATATGCCCAAAAAATATGCTACATGTTGTAACAATCTATCCGTACACGCATAGCTGGAAAGTTCTTATACTTGTATATAAGAGAGAATAAGATATGAAAACGCGATGAAGGCGTCTCGTACTCTCACTATGAGCCATGTGTGCTTCGGTAGGCGGTAACGATGCCGGAACTGCTAGAGTTTATCGTTATTCGGAACACTGAGACACAAAAAGGAACGACAACATGGCTGCTCAATCACCATCCGAAACCGGAATGAAGCCCACACTGGGCTTAACTGGTATCACAATTAACGCGATGGCCCTTATCGCACCCGGAGCCTTCCTCTGGACGACATATCAGATTCAATCTGAGCCGGGTTCTGCTATGAACATGTGGGCCTCGGTCTTCATTGCAACCGCGATTGCTATGCTGACCGCGATAGCCTATGCCACGCTTTCCAAACGCTACCCGGAAGCAGGTGCTGGTAGTTCGTACTTTTTCGCTGAGGCTGCTGTGCTTCAGCAAGAGGAACATAAACATTTCAGATTTGCACGACTAAGCAAATTTATTGTCGGCTGGGCATCACACCTGTACTACTGGGTGTATCCAGGTGTGATGGTTGCATTCATGGGGCTTGTTATCACCTATATCATCCAGACCTTTATTCCGAGCTTCGGTGCAGGTTGGCAAGAAATCATTGTCTGTGTCCTTTTCGCCTGTGTGGTTGGTTTCATTGCGTATATGGGCGTAACGGGAGCGACAACTGCGAACATTGTTATCAACGTTATTCAAATTCTCGCACTCGTGACGTTTTCGGTACTTGCCATTGTATATCGTGCGACGCATCCGAACGTTCATTATCTGCATACAAGCGCGTTGAGCGTCATTCTTCCTCATAGCATGAGTGGCCTTATCTACCAATCGACGATTGCTATTCTGCTAGTTGTCGGTTTCGAGTCTGCTACGGCACTCGCGGCTGAGGCAAAGAATCCGGGGCGCGACATTCCACGTGGTGTCCTGCTTTCATTGGTCATTCAGGCCGTCATTTTCTACTTCGTTGAATACTTCGCGGCAAACTTCTTTATCAACAGTGGATACAAGAATGCCGCAGGAACTGGATTTGCCGCTGCATTTGGCACAACAACAGGCGCACCGATTGGTGATATGGCTATCACAATTGGAAACGCTCTGTTACACGGCAATGGCTTCTCATTCGCTGTTATTCTTGCCGCCACCGTCGTTATTGCGCTTGTGGGTACTGCGCTCTCCTGTCTAAATACTGGTGTACGTGTCACATATGCAATGGGGAAAGATACAGAGCTTCCGGCGGTTTTCGGCTTTCTGCATGGTAGATTCCGCACACCGCATGTTGGCGTTCTCGTTCTGACGGTCATATCTGCGGTTATCGGCTCGTATGGCGTTCTCAATGTCAACAATCTCACGCAGGTGACGCTCGTATCGAACATCGGTACATTTCTGCTGTATGGCATGACCTGTATCATCTGTATCGTCGCCTTTGCAGGTGTCGCTGGAAGGAGCATCTTCAACTCAGTGTTTGCGCCGGGTCTTGGTGCAATTCTGAATGTCGCCATGCTGATAGGGGTTATGTACTATGCCGTCACAGCAGGGGGAGCATCGCAGTTGAACACCATTATTGCGGGTCTTTTCAGTATCCTGTGGTTAGTGGTCGGCTTTGGCTACCTGTATATTCGCAAGCTGACACGTGGTATTCCTATTCTGCATCCCCCTGACCACAAGGAGAAGCTCTCTGAAAGTGAGGTTGCTGTCGGTGCTGGTGGCGGCGAGTAGGATAGTAATAGATAAGGAAGTGTAAAGAGCAAGAAAAGAAATAGTTGTATAAGGAGTGGTAAGGCTCTTCCTCAATGAGGAGTCTTGCCACTTTATGTTCAAAATATCCATATGCGATGTTCCGATTTTCGGATTCGATATGCTATACTATGTCTCAGATTGTGATTCCTCTATCTGTCGTCCGCGATGAATTGCCGGACGACAGATAGAGATACCAGGGAAAGTGCGCGAGAACCGATGACAACAACCTATATGCCGGGAACGCGGATCGACCACTACGAAATTATCAAAATGCTGGGTCACGGTGGTATGAATCGTGTCTATCTGGCTAGTGATGTGCGTACTGGTCAGAAGGTTGTTCTCAAAACGCCGAATGACGACATTATCGGTAATGTCGCGCTCTTCGAGCGTTACAAGCGCGAATCCGAGATTGGCAATCGTATCAAACACTCCAATGTACAACACATGCTCAATACGGAAGAGCAACGCAGTGAGCAGTACCTTGTCGTTGAATATATCCAGGGGCAGACACTACGCACGAAGCTAGAGGAGATAGCTCCGAATGTGATGCCTCGTGGCGAGGCTCTACGTATCGTCATACAAATTTGCGATGCACTTGCCTATTGTCATGAGCATGGCGTCTATCATCGTGATATCAAGCCAGAGAATATCATGATAGATGATGACGGCAATGTCAAGATTATCGACTTCGGCATTGCTCTCTTAGAGGGTGCGCGTCGCGTGACATGGCGTGGTCTCTCCAGCACCGTCGGTACGCCTTTTCCGGTGTCCCGCACGACAATTTCGATCTGCCCGTCGAGATGCCGCGCGCAGACATGAATGGAGCCGCCTCGGCTC
>DAIQNC010000030.1:0-13577 GCA_036788655.1 Ktedonobacteraceae bacterium | reverse complement strand
CCCGGTGAATATCTACCACAGGACAGTGAGTTACGGCGATTTAGAGGCGGTAGCGCACCTCGTACATACCGAAGAAGAAAAAACACGCATACGGCAGGTGATAAATGAGCTTGCGAGAAATACGATGAGAGGGGGCCTGTCAGCGCACTGGTGGCTCCCCCTCGAAAGTATCAGTTACACGGCCTTAGACGAGTCCCTGGAAGACGGGGCGGAAAAGCTGTATGTCAACGAGGTTGCATGCGGATTGCCCCATCTAGCCGTATCGTTTCCCCATTGAGCATCGGGTTCTCGATAATGTGCTTCGCCAATGCTGCATACTCGCTCGGCTCGCCGAGGCGCGACGGGAATGGGACTTGCTGACCAAGCGAGATACGAGCCGCTTCCGGCAAACTCCCTAATAAGGGTGTGTTGAAGAGACCGGGGGCAATCGTCATGACGCGAATGCCGAAACGAGCGAACTCTCGCGCAATCGGCAGCGTCATACCCACGATGCCACCTTTGGATGCGGAATAGGCCGCTTGCCCTATTTGCCCATCGAAGGCCGCAACGGATGCGGTATTGACGATAACGCCGCGCTCACCATCCTGATTGGGTGTGTTTTCCGCCAGCACTGCGGATGCGAGCCGAATGACGTTGAAGGTTCCAATCAGGTTCACGTTGATGACTTTTGTGAACGAGGCGAGGCTCGATGGCCCCGTTTTGCCCAGTACGCGCTCGGCAACACCAATACCCGCACAATTGATGACGATGTGCAGACTTCCACAGAAATCTACTGCCGCCTTTATCGCCGCCTGCACGCTCTCCTCATCCGTCACATTCGTATTCACGAAACGGGCTGCGTCGCCCATCTCCTTCGCAAACGCCTCGCCCGTCTGTGGGTTCATGTCCGCGATAATCGCCTTCGCCCCCGATTGAGTTAACAGACGCACACATGCCGCGCCCAGACCAGAGGCTCCGCCCGTGACAAGTACACCTTTGTTTGTCAAATCCATGAAAATACGCACCCTTTCTGTGAATGCTATGTTTGTTGCTATGTTGACCAGGGCATTATTCTATAACGCCCCTACGAAAGTGGTCAATGCTTCCTATATGATATCAGATTGTGAATTCCTCTTGCCTCGCTCCTGTCAACTCGCTATGATGTATAAAGAACACCTATGCGGTGACACAATATATGTAGTGCAGTTCGACAATTTCGTAGACCCCCGATTTATCGATGGGTCGCCTTGACCCCATCGATAAATCGGGGTCTACGAAATTGCCGATAAAATAAATATTAGAGGATGTATAGCGTGATTTCTAAACAGCAACGCCTCGCCGCACTTGAACGCGAGGTTGCGCGTCTGCAAGCTCGCATTGAGCAGCGCGAGGCTATCAGCAATCGCTTTTCGTGGGGACGTGTCACCATCTTTTTCGTTGGTCTCGCCATCAGCATCGGCAGTTACTTTTTATTCGGTTGGCTGATTGCTATTGCACTTGCAATTCTCACGATTGTTGTCTATGCCTTCGTCGCCTATCAGCATGGCAAGATCGAGCGTAGCATTCGCAATCACCGCACGTGGCAATATATTAAACGCACTCATATCGCACGTATGCGGCTCGACTGGGAGCATATTCCTGACGCTCAGGTTGAGCCTGTTTCGCCTGAGCATCCCTTCGCGTCCGACCTCGATATCGTGGGGCCACGTTCGTTGCATAGATTGCTTAATACGGCTATCTCGCGTGAAGGGACGAAGCGGCTACAACAATGGTTACTGACAACTGTGCCGGATAAAGATGCTATCGCACGACGGCAGGTACTTGTGCGCGAGTTGACGCCGCTCTCACTTTTCCGTGACAGACTCACACTACGCTCCACCCTCTCTTCACGTCGCATCGCTGACCAACTGGCAGATGAACGTTTTTCGCAATGGCTCCAACATGGAAGTGGCACGAACGCGCTCCCCATGCTGCTCATCTGTTCGACGGTGCTGTGCTTTGCCACCCTCGTACTGTTCGTCCTCAACATCGTTGGGCTACTCCCGATGTGGTGGATTCTTTCACTCGTCGTCTCTGCCGCACTCTTCCTTAATACGAAGAAAATTCGTGGCGACCTGTATGAGGATGCCTACTATCTGCGCGACGCCTTCGCCACACTCAGCAACGTCTTCGAGTACCTCGAACGCTATCCCTATGGCACACATCAGCATCTCAAAAAGCTCTGCGAACCGTTCTTTGCGGACAAAACACGTCGTCCCTCGCGTGTGTTGAGGCAGATATCACGCATCGCTACTGCCTCGACGCTCTCACAGAATACGTTGCTCTGGATACTCCTGAACACGCTCATTCCATGGGATAATTACTATGCGCTTCTGCTCAGTCGCTACCGTCAAATCCTTGCGGCACGTCTCCCTGTCTGGCTCGATACGTGGTTTGAGCTAGAGGCGTTATGTTCGCTCGCCACCTTCGCTTACCTCAATCCCGAATATACGCTGCCCGATGTCTTGTCGAACAATGAGCAAGCGGTGGACTTTTCAGCACAGGCGATTGGTCACCCTTTACTGGATGATGAGCAGAAGGTGACAAACGATTTTCGGTTGCAGAAGATGGGCGAGGTCGTGATTATCACAGGCTCGAATATGTCGGGCAAGAGTACCTTTTTACGAACAGTAGGCATCAACCTCTGCCTTGCCTATGCCGGGAGTGCGGTGAACGCACAACATTTGCGTACATCACTATTCCGCATCTTTACCTGCATCAAAGTCAGCGACTCGGTGACGGATGGCTACTCCTACTTCTACGCCGAGGTGCGACGGCTCAAGGCACTGCTGGAAGCGTTACGACGTGAAGGCTATCCGCTGTTCTTTCTAATTGATGAGATTTTTAAGGGAACGAATAACCGCGAACGTCTGATTGGGAGCCGCTCCTTCGTTCGCGCCCTCGTCGGGCAGCATTGTCTGGGGTGCATCTCGACGCACGATCTCGAACTGGTCTCACTTGAACACGTGCTACCAGGCGTCGAAAACTATCACTTCCGCGAAGATGTGATCAATAGCGAGATGGTCTTCGATTATTGTCTGCGCACAGGCCCATCACCAACAACCAACGCATTGAAGATTATGCAAATGGAAGGGCTACCTGTGGACGAAGCTTTGTAAGGCTATGCTTTTTTTACGGCAACAATCTGAGAGTGCTTGACGGTCTCCATTTCGCCCGTATAGCCTTCGTCGAGGACGGCGACGATGACAGCTTCTCCGCCGATGTAGAGGACACGCCCGTGCCATTCGCGTTCAGGGTGCGTCGGTTGTGCTGATGGGGGAAGGACATACGCAACAATATCGTCTTTCGCAATGCGGCGAAATGTATGTTCACTGATACTCGATTTTCCTGGAAAGTAGTTGTAATCAGATGATGCTTCTATTCTCATCGCCATAATCCCTACCTTTTTATGTTAAAGCAAAGATGCCTCTGTAGGGGCGTAATTCATTACGCCCGTGTGCCAAACCTACACGTTGATGAGCGTATCGCACGTTGAGGTGTTCCGCACATTGATGGGCGTAATGAATTACGCCCCTACAGAGGCATCTTGCCTATGCTTGATATTTTCCCAGGAGATAAACCTGGGGTAGATGTTGACGCAACCAGAGTTCTACATATCCTATCCGCACGGGGTGCAGGTCAGGACAGGCTAGTTGTGAAACGACAGAGAGCAAGCGTGTATTCGCTTGCTCAATCTCGGCGTGGGTCTCACATAAGGTCTCTATCTCTAAAAAGGTTCCCAGTCCTGTCACGCTGTCAAGACAGAGTGCTGTATCCTGATAAGCGTAACGCATCCTATGCTTTTCAACAGGGACAAAGAGTCGCAAATCGTTTGCCTGAAAGAGTGCCTCAAGTGTCTCGGCCCTGTTCCATGCCGGAAGAAGACGTACACAGAGCGCGTTCAACTCGCGTATCTGCTGTGCATCCGCATCGAGCGGAAAGATGCGCTCGGTGCTATGCAGGTGGTCAGGGTCGTCCTGTTCGTGAAACTTGAGTTCGAGTATGCTGGAATTCCTGATACGGATAAAGATGGCACGACGAAAGGCATCATATGCTGGCGTGTCGTAGTACATATCCGTACTTATGTTCTCTACGCTCTCCTCAAAGCGGCGCACCTGCGGAAGTGCTTCGAGCGTCGCTTGCAGGGAAGCCTCGGAACCGGAAGGAACCGCAAATTTCAACTCGACCTCAATCACGCTGCCACCCTTGCCTGTACCATGTCCATGACATCCGCCGAGGACACGAAGGTGCGTCCACCCTTATGCTCAATCATGCGCAGGAGCCGCTCCAGTCGCTCCGTCTCCTCATAGCGCGTCCAGACAGGGGCATGAGCAGACCACGATACAGTGCTAGTACGGCTCGGCATATGTTCGAGGGACTCAGATGGTACGAAGCGCACAAAACGTCCTCGTGCATCGGCATACAATGGCCCAAGTATAAACCCCTCGCTTCCTGCACGTAAACCCTCATCGACGATACGCTCGTACTCGCTATCGGCAATATGTGGCAACACAGGGCGAACAGCGATAAAGGGCGACACACCAATACGTTTCAGGCTCGCCACCGTGTCTATGCGCTCGGCTGCCGAGGGCGTATGCGGCTCTACCTTTGAAGCAGATTCCCAACAACTCAGCGAGACAAGTGCGCTCAACGTCGTGCCATCTTTATCCATTCGTTGCCGGATAGCACGGAGCGCATCGACGGTTACAGGGTCAAGCCATGCCTTCGTACTAAAATTCAGGTGCTTCCCCATCGTCGCCAATTCACTGAGCATAGCAATGCCGCGTTCAGGTCGTGCGAAAGGGTCGCCATCATAGCCAAATTGAATTGTATCGAAGTATGCTTCCTGAGCGAAACGCCTGAAAGGAACAAGAACGTCATCCACGCTCACCCGTGCAAGACCGACCTCACCGCCGCGTGTATAGCAATAGCGGCATCCAAAGGGGCAAGGCTCGCCGACAGGAACCAGAACACGGTTTTTTTCTACCTTAAACAGAATGCGCCTCTTCATAAAAAGCACTCCTTCCAGGGTCTGATGTATCACACTTGACAATCGACCTGTCTCTCTCTTATGCTAAGTATAACAGAACTTCTGTAAAAAACAAGACAAATTGATACAATTGTAAAATTTGTAGCATTTGTAACAATTAAGGCAACATCTGTGGTTTTTGGTTTCTATTCCAACTTTTGGAACGACTGCACATATATCGCCTTTCTTTAAGAGGTCGCTACACAATCGGACTTTTAGAGAGTGTTGTTAACACACAATGGAAAATGTGCATCGTTGCGCGTTTTTGCCACATTTATGTAGAGCCGTTACAATATCGCTTTTTTCTAACAGGTTACATATTTTTTGAAGATTTGTGGCACTTGTATTTTGGTGCAACTTCCAGTATCCTATGAACAGTAGCAATGGTAGAGCCGAGGAAAAGAGGACGACATAGATGGCTGAAATACTTCAAAGTACGAACGAGGCACGGCTACTGGGCGACGAACGCTTTCTAAGGAAAGTAGCTTATGCATATTATGAAAGTGGCAATTCGCAAGAAAAAATTGCCGGGGACGAGCATTGCTCCCGACAAACGGTGGGGAAGGCCATTCAAAAGGCGAAGGAACTGGGCATTGTTCGCATCAGTATTGTTCCCGATATGCGAACAGGCTATCTTCGCAACCTCACACGTGAGGTACGTGTCCAACTCGACCTGGAAGACCTTGTACTTGTCCAGGGCTACAACATGAACTCAACTTCGGCGAATCAGGTACGCGACGAGGTAGTGGTCGATATCACCACTGCGGCGGCTGAGTATCTCGACCAGATGCTCACAGATAGCGACATTCTCGCGGTCTCCGGTGGTGCGACATTCATGCGAAACCTCGTGCGTTATCTGAAGCCAACGAAAATACTGCCTCATTTACAGGTGGTGACAACGATTGGCTTCGTTGAGGCGCGTGCAGGTTTTGGGGATGCCAACGTGATTGCCTTCGACATCGCACAAGCCTATGGAGCTACGCATCTCTGGTTCCCCTGCCCTGCCTTCGTGCAGACACCCGAACAATTACATATGGTGCGCCAGTTGCGCCTCGTCAAAGAAACCTATGATATGATGAGGCGAGCCAGCATCGTCGTGATGGGTCTATGGACGCCGAACAGCAACAACAAAATGCTTACACGCGGCATTCTCTCCGCAGAACAAATCGAGAAGATCAACTCCTACGGGCCAAAGGTCGATATCAACCACTGGGTCTTTGACGAGCATGGACGATGTATCAATGATCTGATGCAGCCACCCCCCTATTTGCTTTCAGGCATGGAGATTCCGCGCCTGAAAGACAGAATACGGGACGAAAATTTGAAGGTTATTCTCATCGCTGGCGGTAGTCCTTCCTACGTTCCCGCGATTCGCGCCGCACTTCATGCAGGATTGGCGAATATCCTGATAACAGACCACGTGACCGCGCAACTGCTGCAAAGTGAAAGCTGATTCTATTCGATGTGGATGGTGTAGGGACAGGTTTACCACGTCCGTGCGAACAGAGATAATGAGGCCACACGGACGTGGTAAACCTGTCCCTACACCATCCTGAAAGCCTACCGGATGCACCGCTTATAAAAGAACAGGAAATTGTCGAGTTATTGCCTTTGAGATACGTCCTTGCCTAACCATTGAACCTGTATCTCCCCATTTCCTAATCCATGCACTTTGATAATCTGGGCTTCGTTCGGTAAGAGGTCAAGCATGTTGTCGCTCCACTGCACACCATCATGTGCCGTGAGCCAGACACCCTTTGCAGGTCGCTTTGCCTCAACCCGTAGCGTGTGAGCATCCAGCCGCTCCACTGTAATCTCCGGGTCTGGCAGCGTGAGGTATTTATATGGTTCAGGCCACAGCGTCGCACGTGCTACAGTTTCGCCATTCAGTAGGAGACGCGCACTCACAATGTGAGCCTGTTCATCGTAGTGCATACGTCCCAGTTCCGTTCCCTGATTGGCGTCTAGCGATGCTTTGAGGTGTTCCTCAGCAACCAGCTTGCCATCAAGCGTCCATACGCTGACGTTGACTCTGGCCTCAACAGGTTTCATAAGGCCGTTGACCGCCCATACTTCCGCAAAATCACCATTTACCCGTGCAAGCCCCACGACGAGAGGCGCAAGCTCACGCTTCACAGCATAGTACGCCGGTTTGGGACGGAAGGCGTAGTCGATAATGGCCCAGCTTGAGACGGGCCAGCAGTCGTCGAGTTGCCAGAGGAGTGCGCCGCCCGTTTGCTCATCGAGGTGTCCCCAGTGCCGACGCCATGAGCGGATGCCCAGCCCCATCGCTTCGGCCTGAATAAACTGCGTTGCATAGATATAGCCGGGCAGGTCGGCAGGTATACGCACATTGTCGATGATGTAGCCCGTAAGCTTCCTTGCGCCGTTATCGCTTTTGTTGTGATGCTCGATAGTGCGGCTCTGTGGATAGCGTTCTTCTGGCAGTGTAAAACCTTCTATCGTGGAGAGTGCAGGCAGGCTTCCCATGCCGAACTCGCTCACGAAACGCGCCTTCGTCTCTGGATAGTCCTGATAGGGTTTATCGCCTCCCCAGATATGCCATGCGTGTGTATCGCCCTGCTCGGTACTATTGGCATCACTGCCATCATAGGGACTGCCGGGCCAGTAGGGACGCTCAGGATCGAGTCGCGCACATACTTCTGGTAAGAGTCGTTCATAGATGGCACGTGCCGGAAACTGAGTCGTCGTGAAATTGCCTGTGAAGCTGCTGTCATACAGACCTTTGCTTTGAGCAATCGAGTAGTCTTCATTGTTGCCACACCACAGAACGATACTGGGATGATGACGTAAGCGTAACAGTGCCGCCTCAGCCTCGGCCTCTACACTCTTCTGAAACTCTTCGTGTGCCGGATAGATGCCGCATCCGAAGAGAAAATCCTGCCAGACGAGCAGACCAAGCTCATCGCAGATATCGTAGAATACGTCGTTTTCGTAGATACCACCACCCCACACACGTAGCATCGTCATGTTGGCGTCGGCAGCATATTGGAGCCATGTGCGATACCGCTCCGGCGTGACTGCTGGTAGAAACGAGTCGGCAGGAATCCAGTTCGCACCACCACAAAAGATGGGCGTGTTGTTGACCGAAAAGAAAAATGTCGTCCCATTGCCATCGTGTACAGGCCGCTGCACAAGTTGTACATGGCGCATACCCACGCGCTTTTCATTCCGGTCAAGCACCTGTGCCTGTTGACGTAGCACAGCTTCAATACGATACAGGGGCTGCTCACCGTAGCCACGAGGCCACCATAATTGCGGATTATCCAGTACGAAGGTAGCGTGAACAACATCATCCGTCACGGGTAGGGTTTGCTCGTCTATCTTTGTTCCATCGGGCGCATACAAGTTCAGGGAAAGCATCAACGCTGTCAATCGGCTTGCATGACTCACTTCACAGGTTATCTGTACGTGAATACGCGCACGTTCGAGGTTGGCCTCAAGCTCTACAGGGCAATACAGGTCTGCGATACGGGCGGAATACACCTCTAAATATACAGGTTGCCAGGGGCCAGCCGTGAGTAGCGTCGGGCCCCAGTCCCATCCATAATGATACTGTGCCTTGCGCACATACACGCGGCTGGCATCGCCATTCCAGACCGCGAGCTTCCCATATTCGGCCTCGCGCTCCTTGCCGAGACGTAGCGCAGACTCAAACAAAATGAGCAGTTCGTTCGTGCCTTCACGTAACTGCGAGGCCACATCTATACGATAGGGAATGAACATATTGTCGCTGTGAAGTATCTGCTCTCCATTCAGCCAGACGCTGGCAAAGGTGTCCAGACCATCGAAACACAGTACGACACAATCACCGTCCGCAACATCTGGCCGCTCGAAGGTGCAGCGATAGAGCCAGTCGCTCTCACCAACCCATTGCACCAGCGTTTCGTTGCGTCCATAAAAGGGATCGGGTATCTGCTTGCTCGCCAGCAATGCCTGATGCACCGTGCCGGGAACGCTTGCCGCGAACCAGCCGTTCTCGTCGCTGGCATCGTCAACAGGCGAAAGCATAGCTGTGTGCTGCTTGCATTGCCAGTTATCCGAAAGCTGTATAGAATGCATGAGATGGTGTTCCTTCACTTTCTATGATTAAATGATATCGGACTTTCGTAGACCCCCGATGTATCGATGGGGTCATTCCTGCCGAACCCATCGATACATCGGGGTTCACCCCATCGATACATCGGGGGTCTACGAATAGTGCGGGAGCATGTCGGAGTGCGCGTCCAGACATGCATCAATAGCACGAATACCTGCGGCTTTGTCCAATACCGTCGGGTCAAGTTCAATGGCGCGATGCACTAATGAACGGCTCTGTTGTAGTGCCGACTGTACGATGGTATCTGTCACCTGCGCAGTACGCTGGCACAGTGGCACAACGGCCTCTGGTAATGTGATGGTTTGCGGCATCACTCTCTCTGATGTCACTATACACGGTGTTTCGACAAAAACGTTACGCGGCAAGTTGGGAATCTGGCCTTCGTTCATTATATCCAATGAATGCAGCGTTGTGGGTTCGTTGAAGGCAAGGGCTGCGATAACATCAATGGGACGTTCCCATGAGGGATTGTGTAGCTCGAAGTTTTCAGTTCCCTGGGCCACGCGCCGTAGCTGCGCGATACGCTGTTGCCGCTCATCGGATGTACCATGAAACGGTGGCACTTCATCATCGGTTGGCGTCGATGGGCTGGGATGCAGAAAATCACGTGTGTGGTCATCGACAGGGACGAGCAGATAGCCTGTTTCTCGCGCCAGTGCCTCGCTAACTGGATTGCCTGATGTATGACCATCCGCAAGAGCCTGTCGTAAGCGTGGCATCAGGTCTATATCAGTCCCTTTCTCTTTGAAATCTACCAGCCAGACGAAGTGGTTGAGGCCAGCAGTCGTCATATCCCAACGCTCTCGTGCCGCCATGAAGGGATAGGGCAACGCTTCTCCGTAGAGCAGTTGCCACGCCATGCCGTAGACCTGGAGCGAGACGGAGCAGAAACCGAGCGTCTGAATGCCACGTGCAGAAGCCGCCTGACACACACGCGGCATTGGATTGGCGATATCGAGCAACCACGCACCGGGACAATAGCGTTGCATATCGTCGGCAAGTTCCAGGATCATCGCTATCTGACGCAGCGAGTTACTGATACCTGCAATACCACCAAATTCCGTAATGAGGTGTACATGCCCCGGCGTGTATTGCCGAATAATGGCCCTATCCATTTCATAGCGTTTGAAGCCCTGACGCGCCACCGAACAAATCACAAAATCCGCGCCTTCAAGTACCTCTTGCCGTGATGTATGCGCGGAAATATGCACCTGCACGTCGGCCTGACGTGCCATTTGTCGTCCTACATCTGCCATCAATGCGACCATTTCCGCATCGACATCAACCAGTGCTAGCTCTACATCTCTCAAACGATGCTCGACAATGGCCTGATACAGGATACTTGGGCCGAAGACAAAACTCCCCACTCCAATAACTGCGATTTTAAGGCGTGCCATAAGCGAAGAATACCTTTCTATGCCTCGAACACGGGCGAATACGGTCCTGCTACGCCCGACAGGTTGTATGCTCGCACACGATACCATACATGACCGGATGGTTTCGATGTATCGGTCCATGGCGTCGCTTCGTCACTGGCGCATTGATTACAGATGACGCTCCAGGTGCCATTTGCGCCTGTGGTCGAACGCTCTACGCTGTATGTGACAGCAATGGTCGTGCCGCGCCATGCAATCTTGTTTTTCGTAACACTCGTGATAAGCGGTGTGCCGGGCGCAGGATAGGCAGGAACTGACCTTCCGCTCATCGTGTAGGCATGGGCGCGAAGCTCCTGCACACGAGCGCGTCTATCGGGCGTGCCACCGGGATAGTGGAGCGAGTAGCCGGAGTCGTCCGCCTCGTAGCCATAGTTGTCGTTGTGCGCGAACAAGGCCCAGTAGAGGTCGCCGGAGACACCTTTGTTATGCTCGACATCCGCGATGAAACTTGTCAGTGAATCACCCCCTTGCGTTCCTGTCCAGTCGAATTCTCCGACGATAAATACTTTGTGCCGATTGACTGCTGTCTGTACGTCCGCATCGAGCAGTACATTCGAGATGGGATAGAAATGGTCGGATATGATATCGACGGAGTTCAACGCCAACGCTCCGGCATCGACGCCCTTTGTGCCGTCAATCACCAGGTGGTGCGAGTCGATGCTTTTGATATACTCGCTAATCGTCTTTGTCCAGCGCGTAGTCGGTGTGATTTCGTTGCCTGTCTCCCATGCCATGATGGTCGGATCATTTTTGTAGGCAATACCTGTATAGGTGTTCACATGATTGAGCAGGTGTGAGATGTACTGCTCGAAATCGCTTATAACGGTCGGATTGCTGTAGAAATAGTAGGTGACGGGTAAGCCACGCCAATCGGTGAACACATGAATGCCGCCGTGATAATATCGCCAGTTGTCGATGAGCGGTATAATTAAGCGGATACTATGATCGTGCGCGGCTTTGATAGCGTAGTCGATGTGTTGTAACGCTGTTTCATTGAACATACCAAGCTTCGGTTCAACGCAGAGCGAGCAACCAACTGAAATACCGAGCGTATGCGCTCTCACTACTGTCGCTCCCATCGCCTGTGCCGTTGCCAAAGCATCATCGACGCGGAAATGTGAGGGATAGGTTACGCCGCCCTCGTTTCCATCGAGGCCGAGCCAGTAAATATTGGGGCCAGCGAAATGAAACGGCTTGTCGCCTAGCAGCAACTGTGAGCCTGAGTGCGTTACGAACTCCGATTGCAGTTGTGACGCGGTTAATGTAGGAGCCGATTTACCGCTTCCCTGCGTATTCGTCCAGCAAGCGGTCAAGATAGTGGATAGCAAAATAATGACAAGTCCAACGGATACAACTTTTTTGCTCAGAAAAAATTTCATCAAACAAGCCTCTCTGTGCTATGTATCATCGTTGTTTCAATTTCGTAGTACCACGATTTATCGATAGGCTCGTCTTAGTGTAGAGCCTATCGATAAATCGGGCTGCTTACGAATGCGTTTCAATGAAATAGTGATACCATTTTTCATTGAACATGTCAAGGTGATTACATCATCAAGCCCTACACAGGAAACGTGTATGGGTTTCAATGAAAAGAGGTATACATAGTGTGAGATATGGCGAAGCAATGACGTATTACAGAGTGACATTCTCTAACAAAGATATCGCACGGAGATATTGACATTCAATGAAAAATATGTTATGTTCATTGAAACAGAGGCATATTCATTCAACGTTTCAGGAGAAAACACGGTGACAACAGGGACGATTACCGTTAAAGATGTTGCGCGTGAGGCCGATGTCTCAGTTGGCACAGTGTCGCGTGTCTTCAATAACCATGCCAATGTGACGGACGACATTCGACAACGAGTGCTAGAGGCGGCATTGAAGATAGGCTATTCCAGGACACGTGGGCAAGATGTCTCACGTGAAAGCAGCCGTCCTATCAAGGAGATAGGTTTTCTTTTCTCCTCAAGCATCGACTCGAACGCTGTCACCGCAAACCCCTTCTGGTCGCACATTCTCAATGGCGTAGAAAGTGAGGCGCGTAAATCGAATATCAAGGTGACATATCGCACTCTGGGCGACCTTGTGGAGACGCCACAACTTCTGCTAGCCGCGCTTTATGAGATGAAGCTTGGTGGTATTTTGCTCGTGGGGCCAGCAGAACCAGAGACGGTGCGTGTGTTACAAAGCGCGAACTTGCCGATGGTGCTGGTTGATAACTACGTGCCGGGACTCGGCGTCGATGCAGTCCTCGGCGATAATTTCGAGGGAGCGCGAAGTGCTGTTGACTATCTTATCAATGAAGGTCATCGGCGCATCGCATTTATCGGTGGCCCCGTGACAACGGATGGCCCCCGTCCCATCAACAAAATCTACACCATAGAGCGTCGGGCGGCAGGCTATCGTACCGCCATGCTCGATGCTGGTTTATCTGTCGATTACGCCCTGTATGAAACGTCGAATCTCTCGACGGATGGGGCATACGAGGCGTGTCAGCGACTTATTGCACGGAACGGCATTGGCGGTTTCAGTGCTATCTTCTGCGCCAATGATGAAATCGCTATTGGCACGATGAAGGCTCTACGCGAGGTGGGACTTCGCATTCCTGAAGATGTCTCGCTCGTCGGTTTCGACGATATCGCTATGGTCGAACACCTGACACCTGCTCTTACCACTGTTCGCATCAATAAAGAAGCATTAGGGTCTACCGCCGTCAAGAGCCTGTTGTCTCGTGCCGCCGACCTCGATGCTGTTAATGTGACAAGTATGCTGGATGTCCAGCTTATTCAACGCGACTCCGTTACCTCACGTTCTGTAGTGTAGCCTCGCATGTGCTATTTTCATCACATGCATAGTTCGTCCTTTGTTATGTAGACCTTATGTCCTATCGTCCTTATTTCGTAGAGCGGCGATTTATCGCTGGTTGGTTCCCTGCTATCTATTGAGCTTTAGCGATAAATCGCCACTCTAC
>DAIQNC010000029.1:2634-13636 GCA_036788655.1 Ktedonobacteraceae bacterium | reverse complement strand
GAAAGCACTCGAGCGGCATCGGCATCGCGTCGCAGGTCGAGTACAATGCGCGTTCCTTTCTCAGTGTCGGTTTCATCACGCACATCGGGCATCAACCCTTCGAGTTTACGAGCGTTGATAGCTTTCACGAGCGATGCCTTGACCTTATCGCGTCCAATCGGCGGTATCTGCGTCACAACTAGCGAACGGCTACGCGGTGTCTCTTCCAGACGCACCTCAGCACGTACTATGATACGTCCCTTGCCTGTTGTAAAGTAGTCTCGAATGCCATCAATGCCGATAATGCGACCACCCTGCGAGAAATCCGGTCCCTGAATGTAGGTCATGAGTTGGTCAACATTCATCGTCGGATTGTCAAGCATGGCGATACAGGCACGTAAGACCTCGCTCAGATTATGCGGTGGTATATTCGTTGCAAGACCAACTGCGATGCCGCTTGAAGGATTCACGACAGGCGGAATATGACCTGGCAGATAGTCAGGCTCAATCACTTTCGGGTCTTGCTTATATGTTGGATGCGTCGAAACGGTTTCGCTCTCCATGTCTGCCATGAGAGCTTCGGCTAAGGGTGAAAGGCGCATTTCGGTGTAGCGATAGGCGGCAGGTGCATCTCCATCTTCGCTGCCCATGTTGCCCTGTCCCTCGATGAGTGGATAGCGCATCGTAAATGGTTGCGCCATACGCACTGCTGCATCATACACCGAAGTATCACCATGCGGATGATAGTTTCCAAGAATAAGTCCAACAACCTCTGCACTCTTCACAGTAGGGCGCGTCGAAAGATAGCGTGCCTCACGCATTCCAGCAAGAATACGACGCTGCACGGGTTTGAGTCCATCTCGCGCATCGGGAAGGGCGCGTTCGGTGACAACGGAGAGACCATAGGTGGCGAATGCCTGAGACATGATAACCGAAAAGTCTTCGTTACGAATCGCGCCAATCACCACCTCTTCACGAGGTGGTGTCATATCATTTTTTGTACGAGCCATGATTTATACGTCCAATTCCTTGACTTTACGTGCGTGTTCTGCCAGGAAAGAACGCCTCAACTCTGCGTTCTTGTCTTCCATCAGTTCCGCCACCAGCTTTGCCGCCAGTACGCCATCTTCCATCGTAACGCGCTTGAGAGTACGCCGTGCAGGATCAAACGTGGTATCACGCAACTCCTTCGGGTTCATCTCACCGAGACCCTTGAACCGCTTGAACTCCAATCCCGATGCATCTGCGTGGCTTCGGACAAATTTCATGCGCTCCTCATCATCAAGCAACCACACGACTTTTCCTTTATACTTGACAGAATAGAGCGGTGGGCAGGCAATATAGACGTGTCCATGTTCGATAAGATCGCTGAACTCCTGATGAAAGAGCGTTAAGAGCAGACATTGGATATGCAGTCCATCGACATCAGCATCAGTTGCGATAATCACACGACTGAATTTGAGCTTACTGATATCGAATACATCGCGTGTTCCCGTTCCCAGCACATTGATGATGGTGCGAATCTCCTCATTCTCGACGATACGACCCAGGTCGGCTTTTGCTACATTGAGCGGCTTGCCTTTCAGTTTAAGAATAGCCTGGAAGTCTGAGAAGCGTCCCTGACCAGCACTTCCACCAGCCGAATCGCCTTCGACGATGAATAGTTCAGCACGCGATGGGTCAGGGGTATTACAACGCAGAAATTTCTTGGAGAGCGAGGTGTCGATGAGTTCTCCACCTTTTTTGTTACCAGCACGCGCCAACTCTTCGACCAGTTGCGCCTCGTTACGAGCCTTCTGCATCTGAAGAATTTTCTTGAGCCACTCTTTACCTGCCGCCGAATTACTCTCGAACCATTCCTTGAGTCCCTCATCAGTGATGGAGCGCACAATGCCCTCGACAGGCCCATTATTGAGGCGATCCTTCGTCTGACCCTGGAACTGAGGGTTTGTCAATTTTACTGAAATGACAACGTTCAAACCCTGTTGTATCACTTCGGGGCGGAATCCATCTTTCTCTCGATTTTTGATAACACCAAGCTTAATGGCATAGTCATTCACGACTTTCGTTAAGGCAGCTTTGAATCCTGTTTCGTGAACGCCACCATCGCGTGTACGTACCGCATTGGCATAGCTGTACATAACCGTTTTGTAGCCCGATGTTGGTTGTAATGCCACCTCGACCTGTACACTATCTTTTTCTTTCACAATGCCGATTACATGTTTTGAGAGTGGTGTACCGTTATTCGTCGAAGTCGTGAGGTCACGTACATAGTCAGGCAAGCCATCACGCGAATAGTAGATATGCTCAACCTGCTGCTCTGCAACCTCATCCCACGCATCAAGTTGGAAGGTGACACCACGATTCAGATAGGCTGCGGCTTTGAGGCGGCTTTCTACGGCTTCCAGCGAATAGTACGCATCGACATCAAAGATAGAGCGGTCATAGAGCCAGCGCAACTGCGTTCCATGCAATTTTGGGTCACATGGAGTGATAACATGTGGCATAGCTGTTCCACGACTGAAGGTCTGAGAAAATTCCTGTCCATCCTTCCAGATGGTCAGTTCAAGCTTCTCTGAAAGGGCATTGATGACTGTCGAGCCAACACCGTGCAAACCACCCGCCGTCTTATATGCGCCTTCTGCGAATTTACCGCCAGAATGTGGCACAGTGAGAATAACCGTCGCGGCGGGCAAATAGTCGCCCTGGTAAAGCATCAAGTCGAATGGCATGCCACGTGCCTCGTCACGCACTGTCGCCCAACCATCATGGCTCAAGCTGACCCAGATGTTTTTGCCATAACCAGCAACGGACTCGTCTACGGCATTGTCCAGAGCTTCCCAGATGAGATGCAACAGGCCAGAAGTCGAGGTCGAGCCGATATACATACCCGGTCTATGCCTTATTGCAGCAATTCCTTCCAGGACTTGTATATCTGATGCCGAGTACGATTGTGTTTGTTTTTTTGTTTTTGTTGGTGTTTTTGTCACAGGTTTATCAGATGTACTAAAACTTTTTTCTTTTTTTTCATCCACGGGCGCACTCATCGACGTATCCGTCGATTCAGCCACTGCCTCAACCTCCAAAAGTGTCGCCTGCATTGGCTCATTCAGTTTGTGTGTGGGGGAAGTGGAAGATGCGAAAGGCGCGGATGCCCTGGAGAGTCGAGCCATCTATCCATTACCTCTCTTCATAAGACATTGATTCTATCTCAGCATACAGCCTTCTGCCTTGCTTGTCAAGTGTTTTTGGGTCAGGTGTTCTATCTCGTAGGCAAACGGGCGCAATGCATACGCCTCTACATCCTTTGGGACATAAAAAACCGACACAATTTCTCAATAAGAAAACAATCATGCAATACATATTATCCATCAAAAAAGTGTATGCTAACAATGCATAGAGATTTGTTTATTACATCTTTTTTGTGGTATACTGAATTAAAGTTACGTAGTTTTATCAGGGCAATCTTTAGCCTTTTATAATGCATGAGCTTTTAATCCTATTCATGCCACTATATAAAAAACGATAAACTGCTTCTTAACTTCAACATCTTAGCCACACCACTTCATAGTGACTTCACTATACTGGAAAGGTTTTGGGACAATGCCACGTCCATCTAAACATGTCTCTCCTGATACATTGGGAGGCCGCATCCGCTCCGCTCGTGAACATCAACACCTCTCGCTTGCTGATGTCGCCAGTGGACATTACAGTACAAGTCTCATCTCTCAAATAGAAAGAAATCGAGTCGATCCATCGCAGGAAAGTCTTCGTTTTCTCGCAGATCGCTTGCAATTATCATTAAACGATTTAGAAGTATTAGCACAACAGCATCGAGAAACAGAGGTTGAAGCCCGGCAATTCGTTTCCTATGACTCGTTACGAAACGATGCGGCTCAACTTCTTGCTGAAGGGAAGGTTTCTGAGGCTCTCAATTTGCTTGAGAGGCTTCACTTCGCGCAAGTACCGTCTCTGCAACGCTGGAGATTAGCCACCTTGCGAGGTCTGTGCTACTTCGAGAAAAGACAATTCGTCAAAGCACAAGAAGACCTCATCTACGCCATACAAGAAAAGCCTGAACTTGATTCACTTTCACCAGAACAACGGCAAGAGATGGTTTTGTTGCATCTTCGCCTGGCAGGGACGCACCGGGCACTCAACCAGTTAAACAATGCTCTTATGCAGTTTGAGAAAACGCTTTCTCTAGTAAACCGTGATACTCCCTTTGGTTATGTCGCGGAGGCACAATGGGAAATTTCTCTTATCGAGGTTGCTCAGGCAAGTGTATTAACCCAGGAACCACTTGATGAGGAAGAGGCGCAGCAAAAACGCAACGAGAAGCTTCATAATGCGCTTAAACATGCGAATAATGCGCTTCATCTTTATAATTCTATTGGTGAACACCTACAGGAAGCTGCCCTTAGTTGTCACATAGCACGTATTGAGAAGGAACTGGGCTACACACAGGAGGTACAACAGCGTCTTCAGGAACTGCTTTGTAACTGGACTGAAAAGATGCAAGCAACGTGTCCCGATAACACATCTTTGCGTAGAGCGCAGGCTAATATTGTCTCATCGGCGGCGTACATGCTTGCCGAAGTAGCTCTTGAAAACGGAGACCTGACCCAGGCTCGTCAGTTCGCGGAACGTGCTATGGAAGCTGCCGAGCAAAGCTATATTGTTAGAAGGGCTGAGGCGCATACAATGCTGGGACGCATCCTCGAAGCCCAGCAGGATCGAGGAGCCGAACAAGAGTTCCGTGCCGCCACAACCGTCTTAGCTGAAACACAGCGTATAGGGGCTCGCATTAGCGCACATCTACGCCTCGGCAGTTACCTCTTTAGCATCAACGAGTCCACACGAGGACAACAGGAGATTGATGAGGCTCGGCGTCTCTCCGAGAGTGTTCTCACGGGTGGTGATGTCACACCAAAAGAGGATATCCCTGTGTAGTGCTTCCTGATTGCTTGAATCTTACCTTGCGCCCACAGGTGATTCACTCTATTCCACAAACCCTCTTCATGGTTCACATTTCTCCATGTCGATGAAAGCAACCTGTCTCATCTTCTCTTCGTATTTCATATAGAGAAGATTGACAGGTTGCACAAGACCACGAAACGTCGGGAGGACTAGAGACATGAAAACATCTGTTGCGGGCCAGTATGAGTGCCTACATCGTTCGGGACTGGGACTCGATTACTTTACATCGCGTATTGATCGCCTCACGCTGCAAGGGAATGGACGTTTTACACTCATTACGCAGGATCGTAGTCGAGTCTCGCAAGCTGCTCAATCGTTGCTAAACGGACAACAGGTTTCATCGGCGGCTCCCGAAGTGCGACGCGAGGGAACTTTCCTGTTGCAGGGAAGCAGTATCCTCTTCAACTTCGATGATGGTACACAACTCCAGGGTCAACTTGTACCGAATAGCACAGACCTTCAAATAGGACAAGACACATATAACAAAACATCTGATTCCACTTTGCTTCCTTCGGCAGACCGCTTGAAGAAGGATATGGAAGATATTGCCAAAGGACTCAAAATCGCGGGAGCCATTGGTGGTGTTGCCATGAAAGCGGCGAAAACAATTCACAGCACGATACAATCCGCACAAACCACGCAAGGCACGAATACGCAGACAGGTTCTGCCCAACCCGTGCAACCTACTCAATCGCCATATACAAACCCAACCCAGAGTGCGCCATCACCTTCGTATCCTCACTATCAACAGCCATACAATCCTTCACAGGGTTATCAGGCACAACAACCGCAACAGCCACCGTATGTAGCTCCGCAAACACCACAACAGCCACAGCAGGGACAACTTCTCTATTGCGATCAGTGTGGCGCACCTGTGCGTCCTGGCAAGCGATTTTGCAACCAATGTGGGGCGCGGCTCGAATAAATCACGAATAGAACACGATATAAGCTAAGATCAACGCCTATCTATGTTTTTGTCATACTTTGCCTGATCGTGCGTATAATCTTCTACAACATGAGCAGTATCGGCCTTATCCGTCGGTTTCGTGTTTACATGAGATGGTGACTCAGATGCGGGCAAATCTTTGTTTAATCTTCCCGCCATTGTACTGAGAAACGTCACAAGATCGTTAGGAATAGGTCGGACTTTTTCAAAAAAGTAGGCATTGACCTCAGCACCTAACAAAAGAACAATGGCGAAAATGTAAAAGAAAAGCAAAAGAATGACGGCAAAACCTACTGGCCCTGCGTAGGTATTGAAAAAAAGCCGGGTAACGAACGGAAAGACCGCAAGAACAATTTCGATTAAGACGGCTGCCGCAACTGCCCCACGCCAACTATTCTTCCACAGAATTTTCTGATTGGGAACTACCAGATAGATAACCTCAAATAGTATAAATGAAGCTAGAAAACCTCCTAGAATTCCTCCAAGACTCAGCAAAATAAAGCTACCGCCGGGAATACTCTTTAATACTGGAAGATTGGCTAGTGCTGAGAACAAGACACTCGGTGCTGCCGATGCGAAAACCATTACAGGGATGAGGATAATAAACACGATGAACATGGCAATCGCTACCAGATACTGACGCACTAACGGACGGGGACGCACACGATAAATAATGTCCAGACAACCCTCTATTGCTACAAAGAGCGTGGATCCAAAGAATATTGCTAAAAGTACCGCGAGAATACCAAGAATACCAGAGGACTGCCCAAGCTGCGTCGTTGCAAGAGCTATCGCGTTTTGTGAATTCGATAAACCTGGAAACACTGATGTGATTTGTCGAAGAACGGTTGTCCGTATATTTGATTGGCCTAAAAATAAGCCAAGAAGGGCAAGAAGGGCAAGCGCAATAGGAACCATAAGCATCACGAGGTTATAAGCTAATACCCCTGCAAGGTTAGGAACCCAATCATTCAAAATCTTGTTGATAAACGAGGCAGCCGGCTGTATATCCTTTTGAATAGCCGACGGTCTTCGAGAAGACGATGGAGTATTTGCTTCTTGTTTCTGTATTTCCCGTGCCATAACACATCCTTTTACCTTCATGAGAGGGAAAAACTTTTTCTTTCCATCTCTTCATCTCGTAACGATAGTATCGAGCGACAATTTCTACATATGCTAGCAATCAAAGAGTTTTGTTTCGTTGGTAACACGAAGCATAGGAAGAGGAAGGTTCAATATATCTTGGAGTGTTGCTAAATGTGTTAATTTCTAATATTTTAAAGAGTGCTTGCCAAATGAGCAAACATAAGGATAGAAGGGAAGGCGACGAGGACAAACAAATCAAGGTGTGATAGGCATTAGCCTTTCATGAGGTACTCATAAGCAGCGACGATACGCTGCATCTGTTGCTGATTGCCGCCCATATCTGGATGATGTCGTTTCGCAAGGTCACGGTAACGTTTCTTTATCTGCTGTCGAGTTGCGTTCGGGGGTAAACCCAGGATGGAGAGCGCACGCTGCCGCTCGACAATTACACGGGCAGGATTCACGTTACTATGCCATAGTGAACGCGCACTCAGGCGAAGCACATCCCAGAACAATGATGCAAATGATTTTGGTGGTCGAGAACTCATGCCTCTTCTCTTTCCCTCTTCTCCTCTTGACTCTCCTACTATACACCATACACGAAAGACCTGAAACGATATGGCTCACTTCCCCGTGAAAATACCTAGAGCGTGAATTCGCTGGTATAAATTATGCTATAATTATGCATTACGTTTGCCTACTCTCATCCACGCGCTCATTTTACCTGATACTACACGTATTCACACTTAATATATAGAAAGATGGTGAAGGTAACATGGCAACTACTACGAAGAACCCTGAGCAAAAGCTAAAAGCCATCGGGGATTCAAAAACTGTGAAAACGGCAAAGAAAGATGTCAAGCCGTTTCAGCAATTCCTTACCAAATTTACCAATGACTGGTCTTTCAATCTGGCAGGTGCGTTAGCCTACAACTTCCTGCTCTCCACATTTCCTATTGTCGTTGCTATTCTCGCTATTCTGGGTTTTGTTCTGGGTGCTGTTGGTCAGAATGTGACTAGTATTGAAAACAGCATCGCTCATTCTCTTCCGGCGAGTTTGAACGCTGGCCCTATCATTCATGCAATAGGTCTTAGCCTCAATAAATCAAGCGGTATCCTGCTGATTATCTCGATTGTCAGTGCCATCATTTTTGGCTCGCGTCTCTTTATCGTTATCGAAGGCATGTTCTGTATCGTCTATCATGTACGCCCTCGCAAACCCATTCCACAGAATTTAATGGCTATAGGAATGCTCATTGCGTTCATCATTTATATTCCCGTTGCCGCCCTGGTATCCAGTGTTCCAACGTTTATAAACACTATTCTCAAAAACGCCCCTGCCGGTTCCTTCTTTACTGGGGTGGTGGGCATCCTCTTCGGCGTTCTCGTCTCCTTTATTCTGTTTCTGCTCATCTATATCGTCGTACCGAACCAGCACATCGAATTTAAGCATAGTTGGTTGGGTTCGCTCATTGCCGCTATCGCACTGGAAATTTACCTGATATTATTCCCACTCTACGTGCGCTTCTCGCTCAATAGTGCGGCTGGCGCGATAGGCGCGACCGTCATTCTGATTGTTTTCTTCTACTACTTCGGCATTATCCTGTTCCTGGGAGCAGAAGTCAATGCTTACTTCTCTGAGCATGTGCAACCTCTGCCCAACGACCTCGCCACATTTGTGAGTACGATGGCTGGCAGGATTAACAAGGATCGACCCGATGTTGAATCACAGCATATCAATGCCAAGCCAACAGACCGTGCTGCCGATGCTCATATCGGTGAGGCGCGACAGGGAGAACGACAAACACAACGTCGCAATAGCCGCAAACAACATGCGATGGCTTCCCAACCAATCGCGGAGGAGTACGTCGAGGCTACAGCAAAAGCAAAGGAGCGAGCATCGAAGGGACCATCCAAAACTGTCACCATCTTTGAGATTGCCGCTGCTTCTGCGATTACACTTATCGTAGAGTGGCTACGATTCCGCCGACACGCACGATAAAGCGTGACCTCTGTAGGGGCGTTATTCTATAACACCCTAGCCCATATGAATGTCCTGGCTTATATGCTATTATCAAAAACAGGGCGTTATTCTATAACGCCCCTACAGAGATCAAGATTGCTAGATCAAGATTGCTAGGATTTTTTCGATTTTCTCTTCTTCGGCTTTGCTTCTGACTTCACCTCAAGCCGCTCGACAACCTCGGCTGCCATACCCGGACGGTACAAGCCTTCCCCGATAAGCGCGGCTCCTATTGCCGACTCGAAGCCCACTGGTTCCGATGACTCTCGTGGATAATGGTAGAACTGGTACATATCTCCCAGACGGTTGATAGCCTCATCTCGACGATGCTGGCCCTCTTCGGAGCCGTGAGCATCGACGACAACGATATCTTCAAAGTGGTGCGTTGCCATCAGTCCCGCAACCTCCTCGGAGAGGTCTTCCCAGAATGCTTGCTCTTGCTCCTCTTCGCTCAATTCCTCTTCATCCTCGTCTAATCCCTCTTCCTTCGCTCGCTCATCTGTAGCGATACCATCAACAATGCGCCCATCCTTCACCACAAGAATATTGCGCTCTGCTTCGCCTATCTCTAAAAGGAGAAAACGCATTTCAGGCCATATCGCCTCCTGCTGGCGCATTCGATGGAGAAGTGTTGCGACTGAACTCACATCGCTTGCTCCGCCCATCGCTTTTCGTTTGCGTTTTCGATAGCGCGGTATGCTGTTCAGATACTTCACTGAAGGAATATGATATGCCTTCGAGTTGAGAAAACGTATTCCCTCAATAAACTGCTGCATTCCGTTCAACATACCTTCATCCTCGTCTAACAGCGACGAAAGCGAACATAATGTTGTTTCCAGTGAGGATGAAAGCGCGATAATAGGCTCAGGATAAAGTACACACATATCTTCAAGATACGCTATTACCTCATCAGCATGAGAAAATTGCTGTAATTCTACCACTTGCCCATTTTCAAGTAGACAGAGTTTCCAACTATTTCGTGTATAATCAATGCCGACACTCATCGCCATGTTCTATGCTCCTTGCATTCATTCATCTTAAAAATAGTCCTTGCTTCTTGACGTGTTCTCTTTCAATCTGATAAACTGCAACTCAACTGATTGTAGCACGAATTATTCATAACTTCGCATAGCCTTTTTGGGACATTAACGGGATTAATGCTACGAATGTAACAACCCCCTGCCTTCACTCCTACTATGTTCTCTGTTTTCTATATTTGTAAGAGAGGAAAGGGATGTCTGACGAACAAGCAAAGCTCATGCAAACGCTTGAGCAAGAACATAAACGGTTACAGCAAGCATTGCGTGAAAGCGAAATACTACGAGAGCTTTCCGCGTTGCTTGCATCATCGCTTGACCTGTCACACGTTTTGCAAAAGCTTGTCCAGCATACTGTTGAGATATGTCAGGTTGAGCGATGCACGGTATGGCTACATGATGAGTCGAAAGGATGCTTCACCCCAAAAGTCCATTACATCGGCACAGACCGTCTTCGACAGGATGCCGTTGAGAAAGGCATCCACAACTGGCAACGCAGTTCTCTTTCGCTCGCTGAACCGCTTATTCGGCGTCTTTTTGAAGCAAAAGGGCTACTCGTCGTCGAAAATTTGCACGATGTGCCAGGAATGCAGAAAGTCGCAGAGCAATTTTTTGTTCGTTCCATCCTGCTCATCACCTTGCAACGAGAGGGACGTATACTTGGTATGATGTCGCTCGATAACCCTGGACTGTCATCGACATTCTCACAGGAGCAACAACAACTTGGACGCGCTATCGGTCAACAAGCCGCCGTCGCTATCGACAATGCACAGCTCTATCAGCAAGCGAACAATGAGAAGAAACGAGCTGAACGACTGATAGGACGCGCACAGGCTATTTTTGAGGTTGCAATGGCAATGAACTCCGATGAGGAGCTTTCCACCATTCTCGGTATCGCCACAAAGCATCTCGTAAGCGGTTTAGAAGCAAGTGGGGGAGCCATTGCCCTGC